>JAYVQZ010000459.1:0-4124 GCA_043776735.1 Deltaproteobacteria bacterium
GGAGTTCTGACTTCGTTGGTTCTGGGAATGGGCTGTCTCTGGGGAGTGGTGCATTATGCGAAAAAATTGAGCCCACTAATAGGCAAAAAGCCTTACACCACACCGGCGCCCGCTCAGCAAGCTGCCGCCTAAATCCTGTCACTCCGTTATTCTTCGGGCGATTCATTTTTGGTAACGGGAACTAAGTGATCGGAATCCTCTACAGGGGCTATTTTGTACCGTTCTGTAGCCCAATTTCCTAGGTCCGCAGAACGACAATGCTCCGAACAAAACGGACGATGCGGATTTTCTTTCCACTCGACCTCTACCTTGCAATGAGGGCAAACGACCTTCAAACAAACACCTTCACTTAGCTGGCCTGCCGCATCCTACTTTCGGGAAGCGAACGCAAAGATAGATACAACCGTAAGAACTTGGCGGTGACAACATGCCATGACAAAGAATTCTCCACGTACTGGCGGGCTTGGCGCATTCGAGCCGGGTCCGGAGGAAACTGATCCAAACCGTGGAGGATACTCACGAACGCGTTTCTATCGGAAAGAGGAAAAAAGTAGGGCCCAAAAAACGGCTCAAGGTATTCATAGCTTCCGCTTTCTTTGGGAGCTACTGAAACAGTCTCCACCAAAGCGGCTTCAAAGGGGACCCGGCCAAAGGCTTCTTCAATCGTGGGATAGATGACCGCTCTTGCCGCCCGGATCCTTTTCCACTTTTCATCCCCGTAAGTTGGGGGAATAAAATGAACTTCGGAGGCAACTCCAAGTTCCCTGGCTAGCGCGCGAATTTGATCGCCATAACCCCTTTCCTCGGGGCCCATCAACTCCAGGGAGAGGTTCCCCCCCTCAGCCCGATACTCAGAAAAGCCTCTAACGAGGAATTCTAAGTTTTTGCGTGACTCAATTCGTCCCACAAATAAAAAGGAGCTCCCCGGCACTATTGACGCACTCCCCTGGGATAGCGCGGTAAACCCATTAGGAATTACCTGTTGTTGCTTTTCGGTAAGTCCAAATGCCGTCCATTGCTTTTTTTCAAACTCACTCAAGGCCACAACCGCAGCAGCTCGTCTCACCGTTGAAAATCCAATAAGAAGGTTGAAAATCTTTTTAAGGAGCTGTTTTCGGTGGCCCTTCCACAGCATTCCTCGGGGATGAACCAAATAGGGAATCGCTTCCCGAATACAGATGCGGGATAGAAAATAGTTTTCCCAGCGCCAATGCCCGTTTAAATGAACGAGATCACAGGCTCTGATTTTGAGCCGGAGTCGGTTTTTTTTATTCAAAAGTGCAAAAATTGTCTCTGCTGGCCGATAGCCAAATGTCTCACCACCAGCGATTTCCTGGGCAAATTTTGGTTCTAGCCGATCGCTTGGACAGGCAAGTACCACCTCCACATGCTTTCGCAAGGAGGCCACCAGCGTTGCCTCAGAGATTGGAGCGCCGCCATACTCATGCTTTAACCCTGAACTTACAAAGAAAATTCGCACGTCCCGATTATATCGTGAAAAACGGTGGTGTTGACTAAAGGTATTCACTCTTTTGGGCCCGGAGTTTGCACTTTGGGGGTGGAGTTTGGTCGTAGAACGTTTTGCTGCGGTTGAGGTTGCCCATGCGGATGCTGAGCGCGTGTTTTTGGTTCTCGATGGTGATGCTGCTAGTCGGCTGCGGAACTCAACGCACTGGATGGCCGGCACAAATTACTTCGATCGAAGGTTTTTCTGAAACGGAGCGCCAGCAAATGGTGGCTTCTTTAACGCGCATGAACGCCTCAAATGACAAGCCGCTGGTGGTCCTTGAAGGCACCCCAGCACCTACTACCTATCTAATTCATATCCAGCGACATGAAGCGTGGCCAGATTTGACTGCCGGGATGACGCAAAAGGGCGCAGAGACCTGTTCGGTTGATATTTCCACAGAGCTCTTCAAATCGGATCGGGAGAGCTATATGGATTCCGTTGTTTGGCACGAACTCGGGCATTGCGCCGGACTCAATCACAACCCCAACAAGGGAACAATGATGTATGCGATTGCCAAACCCTTCTCAACGCTTGCCACCTCTGCCGTGAAAGACTTCTTCATTGATATGGAGAAATCCCTGTGGTCTGAACCACTTGGACATTAGGATCTTTGTAGCGTAACCTGAGGTTAGTGCAGTGGTTTTGCAGCCGACACCTTGTCAGGGAACGACATGAGTTTTCAATCAGAACGACGCCGACACAAACGCATTCCGGTAAAAATCCCGGCAACCATCTATTTTAAAGATAAGCCAAACGATCCCAAACCCGCTGAGATTTTAGATCTCTCTCTTGGCGGTGCGTTTGTTCATTGCACGATTCCCATCAAGATTGGCGAGGAGATCATTCTTGAGGTTCGCTTTAACGAAACACAACTTATTGATGCCAAGGTGGTAATTACCACTAGCCCTAAAAAACAATCGGCTCAAATCACTGAGGCAGCGGTGGTACGGTGGGCTAGAGGATCGTCGAGTTCGGGTTTTGGAGTAGAATTCCTCCATCTCCCGTCCGAGCAGCAAGCGTTCTTAGATAAGTTGCTTCAATACTTTGAAAACCTGAAGAAATCAGGCGTACGTCTACCAAATCGATAGAGAAAATCTAATTACGTAGTCTCTACGGAAATCCGGCCCAACGCATGAGGGAGTCCCTCTGCTTTTGCGGCCGCGGTAATTTCAATGAACTGCGCCTTTCTCTGAAATTCCACAATGGTTTCAGCTCCGCAGTATGTCATTCCTGAGCGAATGCCGCCCATAATATCCTGAATGATGTTTTTTACCGGCCCGCGGCAAGGGACATCAATTGAAATTCCCTCTGCGGTTTTCCACTCCGACATCCCCCCCATAAAATCATCCTGAGCTTCTTTGGAGGCCATGCCGCGAAACCGCTTCACCTTTATCAAGTTTCCCTGGAAATCTTTTTTCTCGTGAAATTGGCCAGGTGTTTCATCTGTTCCCGCAAGCAACCCACCCAACATCACAAAATCAGCTCCTGCCGCCAATGCTTTCACCGCATCAGCAGGAATGCGGATTCCTCCATCAGAAATCAAAGGGCGATCTACTTTGCGACAATCTTGAAGTGCAGAGAGCTGAGGAACGCCATAGCCGGTTTTGATTCGCGTGGTACAGACCGACCCTGAGCCAATTCCCACCTTAATCAGATCGGCCCCTGCCGCGGCTAGATAATCAGCTCCGGCATAGGTCGCCACATTCCCTGCAATAATAAGAACATTGTCGGAATGTTTTTCACGAACGGTTCGGATGGTCCGGTTGACCTCTTTGGAGTGACCGTGAGCCACATCCACGCAAATCATGGACGCCCCAGCCGAAATCAAAGCATCGGCGCGATCGAGCCCCTCTTTACCAAGTCCAATGGAGATGGCGACATTTTTTGGAGTCTTACATTTTTTAAAAGCTTCAACGTTCTTTTCGATCGACATAAACCGGTGAAGGATCGCCATGCCCCCCATCGATCCGATGGCATTAGCCATTTCTACGTCGGTAATCGTATCCATATTTGAAGAAATAAGAGGAATGCCGAATTCATGTCCTTGCAGGGAAACAGTAGTCGTTACATTTTGACGGGACTTGATTCCGTTGTAGCCAGGCACCAATAAAACATCGTCAAAAGTTAACCCCTTCGTCAAATTGAACAAAAGAACCTCCTAAGGTCACAGGAAGCGGAAAGATACTCCGAAGTTCATCAAGAACGCAAAGCGCCCCCCGACAATTCCGGGGCGGAACTCGGCTCTCACCATGGCAAGGTCATCAATCTCTTTGCACAAAGCGGCATCTAGAAAAGAGCTTAGAACAACGTTGGAATAGCCCAGTCCGGGGGCAGGGAAGGAGGGGCCCACTAAAACGCCTAAGCCAAGACTCAGCTTTGAACTGCCGTGAATGGGTATGTCGCGCCACGCACCAGCAAGAATATTAAGAATGCTTCCCGCACTAGGAACTGCATAGCTGAACTCTGGACCGAAATGCCAAAGGGATTCTTTGCTAGGAGCCATAGCGGCGCTAACGCCAAAGACCGTTCCCGCGGCACGGGCAACGAGCAGGCCCAAGTAGGAATGTATTCGAAGCGCATATTGGCGCGTATCGGTGTCTTCAATCACCCTTTC
>JAYVQZ010000460.1:0-4117 GCA_043776735.1 Deltaproteobacteria bacterium
CGCTAGGGACGAGGAACCGCAGTAAAGGGCTGCCACCACTGGTATTTACCTTCAAAAACCGATTCATTGGCATCGATAAACCAACTACCCCTTCTCTCGTAGACACCTTGACTATCGTGAGTAAGAAACGTGAACGGTCGAAACGAATCATCCTCTCCCAGCCAAGAAAAACTCTGTCTTTGCTGCTCTAGGGCTTCGTAAAGGCCAGGAACGGCAAACGCCGTAACGGGATCCTCAAGATCACGTTTTACTTTAGTAAGGAAAGTCTCTGGGACTTTTTTGCTAGTGAGATAGTCGACGTACTCTTGATACCCATCCATCTCTTTGGGGCTCAGTTTGAAATAGGAGTCCTGGACGATCGCTTCATGGTTACGGGTCTCTCCGTCCGCTAAAAACTTAATATAGTGGCTAGTGCCAGCATCGTGGCAGGCCATGCAGGATATAGGAGCGCTCACCGGAACGCGCATTGGCTTCATCCCCATATTGCCCTCCCGATTTCGGTAACGGGTCTGGCGGGCAATAGAAATTTCGTTGGTTTCGTTCCAGGCCAAGCGGACTGAATCAAAAAGGTACTGCCTCTCACTGCCGGCCACGTGCCTATCGCCGGAAACCACTCGAGTCTTAATTCGGATTTCATCGGGGAGAAACAGCCCCCGGTTTTTCTGGTTCTCAGCCCACTGCTCGTTGACGTCGATGATCTTCTTCTCTCCGTTGGGAAGAGGGATAATTAACCTCTTTACTACATGAAAACCAAAGCCCCGATCTTCTCCCGGGCTCCCCTTTTCAGGAATGAACGTCGGATAGGCGATGAGGAGTTTTTCCTGATTTTTGGGATCGTAGATTTTCTGAAGATCGGCGAAGGTTTGGGGCTGGACGAAGGACTGGTAATTTACCTCAAAGTCTTCCAGATTTAGTTGGCTAAAAGGGCCTTTGAGACTTTGGATGCAGGCTTGTAGCGCATTTGTCTCTAAGTGAGGCGCCAGTTCCGAAGCCGCCAACGAGGCAGAAGACAATCCTAATCCCAAACCAACAAGCGCAAACACCCAGCCCACCATGACTAGGACAGTAATGTGCCTGGGATTGCCCCATCAATGAAAGGCTGCGTTATGTAGAGACAGTTGTTACCACGGCGTTTCTAATGGCTGGGAGCGGGGACATCTTGAATGGTGACCCCGCGGGCAGTTGGTTTGGTGGCTAAGACCGTAATTCCCTGCGCCTTGCACTTTTCAGCAATTTTGAAACGTTGGCTAGGTTCGGCAAGAACCAAAAGGCTTCCTCCTGAGGCGGCGCCACAAACTTTAGCCGCCAAAACCCCTTCCTTTTTAAGGCACGTAATGACCTCGTCCAACCGAGGGGTGTTCACCCTAAAGAGCTCTTTACGCACTCGCCATTCGTCGTTGAGCAATCCGCCGATAAAGCCCCAGTTTAACGAGCCGGATTCCAATTCTTCATGAACCTGGGAGGCAATTTCACGGATCGTGCGCAAACCCTCGAGAATCTCAGCTTTTCCCTCAATGGCACCTTTGATGATTTCCCAGTTGCTAGCCCCGCTGTCGTGAGTCTCTCCGGAAAAAAGCACCATCGATCGTTGTCCCAGCGCCTCGAATACGGACTCGGAATAGTTATCGACCTTAAGGCCACCCAAATCCCACTGGTAACTTTTTAGTCCGCCAAAAAGAGCGGCAAGATAATCCTGATTTCCCGTGGGAACATTTAAAAACGACGCCTCTACGTCACGCGCCCATTCCAGCAACTGTAGCTGCCAGCCCTGTTCCACGTATTCATTGAAGTAACGGGCCACGCCGCGAATCAGCGCCACCGCCAGGGCGGACGAACCCCCAAGGCCACTTCGGGCGGGTGCCTGCGTTTTAAAATGGATCTCCATCTTTACTTGAGGAAGTTCGCTCAAGCGCGAAAAATAGTTACTAACGACAAACGAAGGAAACCTAAGACCAGAAGAGAGCCGATCAATTTCGCTACGGGAGGGGATTTGAGTGAAGTACGCTTTTTCGTTGTTGGGCGACCAGATCGTAAGATCAAATCCTGGATGAGCTTGGGCGCGAATCTCCACTTCGGCAAAAAGATCAAGCGCGACATTTACTGTTTTGGAAGCTCCCACAAAACAATACAAAGGCCAAATGTCGAGAGTTCCTCGAGCCAGATCGGCTCTGGTTGGTGCGCGCTCGATGTAATGCATAGATGCCCTCAGTGGATTGCAGTTAGGGAAATTCGATTACTACTTCGCCGGGACGTACATAACCTAAAGTTTGCCTGACCTCGCGCTCTTGCTCACGAGCATCGCCTTTTAACGAGGCCACTTTATTTTGTAGGGACTCTTTCTCTTTCTTTACCTGTAACAACCGCTCGCTCAACACCGAGTTCTCTTCCTTGATTCGGCCCCAGTCCTGGAGGCCTCGCCGGGAAAAAAAGGTGGCGTAGCCGTTAAGCGCCAAAAGAACGAGGACAAGGATTCTTAAAATATTTCTTAAAGAGATCATGGTTAGGAGTTAAACGGTAAGAACTCGAATAGTATTGGTGGAGCCATGCTCCAAACGCGGAAGCCCCGCTGTCATCACTATTTTATCCCCACTTCCCACCACATGCCAGGCGAGAAGCCGTTGCCCGATTGCTTCAAACACGGCGGTGCTGGCGATCAGATTCTCCATATCCTCAATATAGACGGCATCCACCCCCCAAAAGAGGGAGGTCTGAAAGTAGGTTTCGCTGCAGGACGTCGCAGCCACAATGGGATTGGTTGGGCGGCACTTAGAGGCCAAAAGTGCGGACTGCCCTGACTGAGAAACCACCACGATGAGTTTTGCCTTTAAAACAGCTGCCAAACGCACGGCGCTTTGTAATAACGCCATAGCCAGCTGTACGGACGCTGCCATGGTCCATTCATGGGCAAGAATAGGCGGAGGGGGGGGTTCCACTTCCATCTCTTCGATGATCTTTCCCATCATCCGGACAGATTCGTAGGGAAATTGCCCCACAGCGGTTTCATTGGAGAGCATTAACACATCGGCGCCATCCACAATCGCATTGGCCACATCAGAGGCTTCCGCACGCGAGGGTCGGGGATTTTCCACCATCGACATCAGCATCTGCGTGGCAATGACCACGGTCTTGCCTTTTAAATTGCATCGGCGGGTGATTTTCTTTTGCAAAACGGGGACGCGTTCATTGCCCACTTCGACGGCGAGATCTCCCCTTGCCACCAGCACACCGTCAGAGGCATCGATGATCTCATCAAGATTGGTGAGGGCGTCACGCTTTTCAATCTTGGCCAACACCCGAATCCGTTTGTTTCGCGAAGAGAGGAATTCCTTAAGGTGGCGTACTTCTTGAGCCGTTCGCACAAAAGAGAGGGCGATGTAATCTATCTGCTGATCAACGCAAAAGAGGATATCGGAATAGTCCTTCTCGGTAATCGCGTTTGCTGAAAACGAGGTCTCGGGCACGTTGATGCCCTTGTTCTCCTTAAGAAGTCCTCCGTTCACAACGCGGCAACGAAGTCCGATCTCATCACGGGCCTCTACGGCAATGTCCATCAACCCGTCATCCAAAAGGACGGAATGTCCGATGGAGACGTCTTTTACGAAATCTTTGTAGCCCGTGGTAATGACAGTCTTCCCGTTGATGTCCCCACCTACAATAGGTTCTGCGGTAATCCAGACGGTCTGACCGTCTTTGATCTCTATCTGGCCGTTCTGTAGCTTCCCCACTCGAATTTTAGGGCCTTGAAGATCGGCCATGATTCCGATAGGCCGTTTGAGTTCTTTAGAGATTTCTCGAAGGTCTTTGATCGTTTTAGCAAAATCAACGTGATTGCCATGGGAAAAGTTAAGTCGTGCCGCATCCATGCCCGCTTGGGCAAGGCGCATCAGATTTTCCTTTTTAATAACTGCAGGACCGATAGTAGCAATGATTTTGGTTCGACGAAGGCGCAATGACATGGGCGCAGAATAAGAATGGGACGGCACGATGTAAACTGCGGAATGCTTAAGTTGTTACATTTACCACTGCCGTCCGGCTTAATGAATAGAAAATTCAAATAGTTGCAAGCCCCTTTGTTGGGTGTTTTGTTGGTTTTGCTTAGAAACTCACAAAACCCCAT
>JAYVQZ010000461.1:0-4109 GCA_043776735.1 Deltaproteobacteria bacterium
CAATAACTGAGCAAAAGATCGAACTGGTCTTGTTCGGAAACCTTGCGCGGAAACAAGTTATCCATTCCGGAGTGGTCGTCATGGTAACGATAGCCCGCGTCCATCAGCGAATGTCGGAAAATACATTCAAGAACTTTGTAAACCTGCTCGTCGATTCTCAGGGGTTCCAGCACTGATTTGCGGAACTTCGACTTTGCTTTAGGTTTTGCTCGACAATTCACGCTTATCTTTTCGGACTTTCACGACAACATCTTAAAAGTTGCTGTTGGCGGCTTTCATACGGATCGGACTCATCAAACGTACAATAAACCTATGCGAAGCGTTAATTAGGACGCTAGTAAAACCTATTATTTTCAAGGGGATAGACTATGGATTCTTTTAATTTTTCAGGAAACTCACCGACCCTGGCTGCAGCCTTAGAATATTCGGCAAAGGGTATTAAAGTGCTGCCGCTCCACTCGCCGCTCTCTAACGGCAACTGCTCATGCGGAAAAGCTAGCTGTAACTCCATTGGAAAACACCCCTGCACCAGGCACGGGAAAGACGACGCGTCGATGGACTCCGAAAAAATCAAAACTTGGTTCTCAGTCGAGCCTGATACGAACATAGGACTCTTAACCGGGAAGGAATCAGGCTTCATTGTATTGGACATTGACCCGCGAAATGGAGGCGACGCCCTCCTTATGGAACTTGAAGAGAAGCATGGCGCATTGCCGAAGTCTTTGCGCGCCAAAACAGGCGGGGGTGGCCAACACATTTTATTCAAATATCCCCACGCAATCACTTCGATGAAGGGGAAGTTAGGGAACGGTCTGGACATCAAGTCGGACGGGGGCTACATCGTCGCAGCGCCAAGCCGTCATGCCAGCGGTGCCGCCTACGAATGGCTAACGAAATTTGATCTGAGCCTCCTGGAAGAAGCCCCGAAATGGCTTCTCGACCTTCTGCAAAAAAGGAAATCACAACCGGCACACCGCTCAACTAGCACACTGAACAGCGTGCCTACGGGAAGCCGGAACTCGCATCTCTTTTCTTTTGCCTGCCATTTACGAGAAGCTGGAAAGGACTTCGATACCATTGCCGCTGAGCTAAACATCGAAAATCAGGCTCGCTGCACGCCCCCTTTGGGAGAGGACGAAGTAGAAGAAGTAGCAAACTCAAGCATGCGCTACCCCGCCGGAAACATACTTCTCGATGCGCACTTCACGGATTTGGGAAATGGCAAAAGATTTGCGGAACTCCATCGAGACTCCACAAGATACGTTGCGTCCGAAGAGAGGTGGGTTTTCTGGACGGGGGTAAAATGGCAGGCCGCCACAAAGGCAGACCTTCAAAGAAAGTGGGAGGAAGTTATCGAGGCAACCCATCGTGAAATCAAAAGCCACTCGGTCGATGAAGTGGAGTTGATTCCACGCCTGAAAAATCTCAGAAAACTTGAATCCATCAATAAGATGACCGCAATGATTGAAGCCGCGAGAGCGCCTCTTGCGATTGACCGCCAAAAATTCGATGCAGATGCCGATGTGCTAAATGTTGAGAACGGGATTGTGGACCTCAGAACAGGGAACCTTTGTGAGCGAGACTCAGGCCAGTATCACACGAAGGTTGCGGGCGCACCATTTCTTGAAAGCGCAGGTCAAACTAAGTGGTTAAATTTTCTTAATGAGATATTCGGCAACGACAGGACGCTCATTGAGTTTATCCAAACTGCCGTCGGCTATACCCTTACCGGACGAACTTCTGAGCATGTAGTGTTTATCCTGCACGGCACAGGAGCAAACGGAAAGAGTACTTTTTTAGAAATAATGCGAACGCTTCTTGGCGACTACGGCAGTCAGGCTAACATGTCCGCATTCACAGAAAGTCGTTACGAGAAGCCTATTCGAAATGACATAGCTAGGCTCGAAGGCGCCAGATTCGTCGCAGCCTCGGAAATTAAGAGCGGCGCACGACTAGATGAGCAGCTCATTAAATCGATAACGGGCGGTGACCGCATGACAGCAAGGTTTCTTTACAAGGAAGAGTTCGAGTTCGTTCCTCGATTTAAGCTCTGGATGGCGGTTAATCAAAAGCCTGAAATCGACGGAAACGACGAGGCGATCTGGAGGCGGGTTCGCTTAATTCCCTTTGATGTAACGATTGCCAAAGAGAACAGGGACAAGGCTCTTCTAGAAAAGCTTAAATTTGAACTACCGGGAATCCTCCGTTGGGCAGTCGATGGCGCGGTAAAATGGTACCAGGGCGGATTGGGAGAAAGCGACGCGGTAAAGCGGGCCACTGCGTCTTACCGGCAAGAAGAGGATAAAGTTTCCGAGTTCATCTCCGAGAGATGCGAAGTTGGACCTGAGGACGCCTTTAAAGTCCAATCAGACGCACTTTATAAGGCATTTAGGACATGGCATGAGCTGCGCTTCATCGGAGAAAGTATTATTTCAATGAAGCAGTTCAGTCCAAAGGTGGCGGCCCTGGGATACCGAAAAGCGAAACATAGCGAGGTCTACTTTTTCGGGCTCAGATTGAAAGGAACTACTGGGTACTAAAATCCACGGGAGGGTAGGGAGGTTATTTTGATTTGTGGGGAGTTAAAAAAAAGAAAATATAAAAAGTGAAAAATGGAAAAACACTCCCTACCCTCCACTCCATTTTTTACCGGAAACACAGGAGAACAATATGAGTAAACAAAGAAATGGTATCGGTGACCGTGCATCCCCGTCGGGATTGTGTGACGTGTCGGAGATCGCCGCCTTACTAAACGTTTCTGGAAAAACGATATATTACTGGGCTGGCAGGAACGAAATTCCATTCCTAAGAGTCGGAAAACACCTTAGGTTCGATGCCGAGAATGTGTTGCGCTACTTCCGGGAAAAGACCGAAGAGGCTAAACACCCGCCTTGTGTGCCCGATCCGCATTTGTTATTACCTCGTGGTTTCTCGCGGTCATTGAAAACCAAGAACACACCGCCTTTGTCACCCCTCGCAAGGAGTAAGTGACATGGCCATTAATCAATTACCTAGCGGTAGGTATCAAGTGAAGCTGCAGCGCGTGGATAGGACCTGGACTACCCATACGTTTGATACCAAGCGAGAAGCTCAGGGCTATGAAGCCCAACTGAAAAAGCTAAAGCGCGAAGGCTCGCAGATCGGGATCGCAAATCGCGTCTCGCTCGATGAGTTCTTCGCTCAATGGTTCGCCTGGATAAAAACATCGGGCACGCCCTCCTGGCGGCGGCAGCAGGAGAGGCTTTACCAAAAACATATACAGCCCTTTTTCGGGCATCGAAAGCTTAGTGAGGTTAGAACTCAAGCCATCGCCGAGGTCCTGGGTGCCATGGTAGACGGCGGATACTCCGAGTCAGTTCGACAGCACGTTTTCACCCTGCTCCGGAAAATCTTTGGGGACGCATCCAACGTCTTCGACACCACCATACGCAATCCGGTTAAGCGCGAGCTAAGGCCGAAGCTTTCGGTCAAAGAGGCAAAGTATCTGAATGTGAACGAGGTTCGAAATCTACTACTTCACGTTCAAGGAAAGCCCTATGAACTCGCCATCGGACTCGGGCTCTATCTTGGACTTCGCGTTGGTGAGGCGCAGGCACTTCGTTGGCAGGATGTCGATTTTGAGCAGGGTATTGTGCACATTAGGCGAACCTACTCAAAACATGAAAATGCTTTTCGGGACTATCCAAAGGGAAAGAGGCAGCATTCGAAGAAAATCCCTTTTGAATTGCTAGCTCTCTTGAAACAAGCAGCGGAAGTATCAGGCGGAACGGAACTTGTTGTGGTTCCGCCTAGGTGGTCGATGCTCGATTATTGGGCCTATCGGAAAGCGTTGAGGCGGTATTGCACGGAGGCTGGCATCACGGTTATCTCGACCCATGGCCTCCGTCATTCCGCGAGCGAGCTTTATATGTCCCATGGAGCAACGCGGGATGACCTTCGGTTACTATTTGCTCACACGTCTAGTAGCACCACAGACCGGTACATCCATGACAAGGGGACACGGCTTGAAGAAGTGGCAAAAATAATCCAGTTATTCCCTAAAGCTTCCACGAATCTTCCACGTCCCGAATCGCAAAATCGTAAGTAGTTAATATTAAATGAGCCCACGG
>JAYVQZ010000462.1:0-16111 GCA_043776735.1 Deltaproteobacteria bacterium
GTTTAAGCGCCCCAAGATTCGGGCAAAGTCTCGAGTAAATCCTCATCTGCCGAAGGACGAGCAACTGAAGTATCAGGCGGGATATGGGCTCCACTTTACGCACGAAACCTTTCCCATCCTAAGCCTATCGATCTTTCATGAGGCCAAGGATCTTGAGCTTAATGGAATCATGAACGTCGATAAGATTCTCATTCCCTTACGCGCCGGGCAGTCCTTAATGGATTTTGCTACTGAGGAATTGAGCCGAACCCCTTATTTTGAGATCGCTGAAAAAGGGATTATCACCGACCCCTTTCAAGGCTACATGGCATGGCTGCACAAAAAGCCCGAGATCCTCAATTGGCTCTCGATCTCAGTAGAGCCGCCGATGAAGTCCATCCGGATTCTCCGCAGTTTTGCTAAATGCGGCTACTCGGAACTTCCGAAAGAAGTTCAGGAGCAAATGGGGGCCATGGTGAAAGAGGCGGAGGCCCCTACTGATCCGTTCGAGATGATGAGAAGCTTTCTTAAAATCCTAAGCGATAGGCTTGTGGCCCCTCAGCTGAAAATGCTGGCTTCGATTGGAACCCTTCATTTTCTTTCTCCCGAACTTCAAACCAGCCTTGAGGGGCTAAACGTTGAGGCTATTGAGAAAAAAATTAACAAAGGAAAAACGATGTTTACCCAGGGAACAGAAATCTCAGACGCCATGAAATCAGAACCCATGCAGATCTTCCGCGCTATCACAGAAGGCCTTTCGGTAACCACGCGCAACGCCCTTTTAACCAAGGGACTGGAAGCTTATCCCACCACCTTCACCCAGACGTGATATTGGCATAGGAATGCGTGATTTCCGGCTGTTTCAAGGCGGGGTGTTTACCTCCATTATGGTCTACAACATGCTATCCGTTGCCAACGGATGGTACGTTTACGATCAAACCCACAACCCACTCGACTTGGGACTAGTAGGACTAGCCCAATTTGTCCCCGCTTTTCTCATGACCTTTGTCTCAGGACAACTTGCCGATCGTTTCGACAGGCGGCGCCTTATCATTATTGCCAATACGGTGATGATGCTCTGTTCGCTTCTGCTGTGGTTGCTCACGCGTCAGTCATTTTCGCGGTTGGCTTTTTTAACCGTTATCGGTTTGGTCGCCATGGCCCGTGCCCTTGAGGCCCCTTCTACTTCCTCCTTCTTGCCTGAACTGGTGTCCAAAAACCTGTTTTCGCGTGCGGTGGCCTGGCACTCCTCGGTGAAGCAGATGGCAAAGATCGTAGGTCCCGCTTTGGGCGGATTGCTTTATGGAATTTTTAAACAGGCCGATGCCGTGTTTCTGGTCTGTGGCGCAGGATCGCTGATAGCTGCCCTTACCATCAGTGCCATTCAAACCGCCCCCTTTGGGCCCCACAATATAATATCTATCTCGTGGGCGAGTTTTAAAGAGGGGATTTCTTATGTAATGAGCAAACCCCTTATCCTTGGGGCGGTCTCTATGTACATGTGCGCGGTTCTTTTAGGAGGAGCCGTAGCGTTACTCCCTGTTTATGCCAAAGACATTCTTCACATTGGGCCGATGGGACTAGGTTGGTTAAGAAGCGCCCCTGCGTTTGGCGCTGTTGCCATGGCGTTTATTTTGGGGAGGCGTCCTTTGCAACACCACATGGGACAAAGACTCACCGCCAGCGTTTTTGTATTTGGCCTTTTGACCATCCTCTTTGGCCTCTCTACCAATTTTTGGTTATCACTCGTCGTTCTCTTTTTCTTAGGCGCCGCTGACAACGTGAGCGTGGTATTGCGCCATTCCTTGGTTCAACTTGCCACGCCACAGGCACTGCGAGGCCGGGTGAGTGCAGTCAACCAGGCCTTCATAGTGACCAGTAATCAGCTGGGAGAATTTGAGTCGGGGGCCACCGCCGCTCTTATGGGCACGGTTCCGGCCGTGGTTGCTGGTGGCATCGGAACTTGTCTGATTGCTATGCTCTGGCCGCGCATTTTTCCTGCGCTTCGAAAGTTTGGGAATTTTGATAGCTTGAATGAACCAGGGTAATGCCCGCCTAAACCCTTCCGCGATTGGGATTGCCGTCGTGTTCCCTGCGGGACTTGCGATAGCTCATAGGTGCCCGACCTCTCAGTACGCAGGCCAGGCAGTTTCAACCGTTTTAGTTACCTTAGTCATTTAGAGATCTTTTGTATTCCGCCAGTGCACACCCCCCACCGACTAAGCCCCGATGAGAATGCCGTTTTTGCCAAGGAAATTGACAGAAACCGACTATCGCAAACGCTCAACCGCTAGGCTTACCCCTTGCACTGACAAAGGGAGGGGGAACAATGTGAGAGTGCTACTTGGTCTATTCTTTTTTCTCAATCTTCCTCTGGCCTTTTCCGCCTCCGACCCCTCCGCGGACTCGGCCTGTCAACAGGGATTGCGCTGGGGATGCTGGGACATTCTTGCCTCTTGGTACAGTGAAACCAATAGGGGAATTCGGACTTCTCTTCCAACTTTTGGCGGCCAATCTGTCGTTCCTCCCAGAAGACGAGTATTCGATCCCTTCGCTGTCGCCATCGCGGCTCAGATACGTCGGAACCCTTTACCTCCCTTAATTGAGTTTATTCTTGCCCCCTTCTTCGAACGGGACCGCTCTAAACGATCTGAGCTCCTTATGTATGAGAGTCTCCGTCACAGTTGTGCGGTAGCAAGTTACTGGGATTGCTTTTTGGTGACCGACTGGGAGCTATGGGAAGGGAACTGGGAATTGGCGGGAACTCAACTAAGGGATCTTTGCCTGGGGGGCCACCAAGATTCTTGTTTGACACTTCGGAACCGATTTCCCGATGACGACGTCCATTACCAAACGATGGCCGATCTTTGTCGTAAAGGGGACTTGGTGGGATGCCACTGGTGGGTAGAGGATTTTAAACAATACCACCGGGGGGGCTCAGCGCGGGAGGCGAAGGAAATGGCCTGTGAATGGGGACACGTCCCGTATTGCGTGGAACTCGGCAATTTGGCGTTGCAGACCCCCGGCGAAAAAAGTGCCCAATATTGGTTCAAAAGGGCGTTCCAATTCGGTTATAGAGCGAAGATCACAGTTTCCCAAAAAAAGCCTCCGACGCCGCCTACCCTCTTTGCCTACGCGAGCTATCGCCTTCGAGAGATTTTATCCGTCAAAACAAAAAACCAAGAGTTACCTCCCGTCCGTCATTAAAAGGAGCATCAGAAACGCGGCAACCTTTGGGCAAACGATTGCATTTTTCTCGCCGAATTTCTCAGTTCAGCGGCCGGAGGTTGCCACGACTCCTTCGGAATCTTGCCATGACGAATAGGAATGCCATTCTGTAATAGAAAAAGGATCTCTCGGACCGTAGGTCCGGGAGTCTCAACCTTCCTAGCTACCAAGCACGTCCGAGTAATTCCACGACCGAGGTTTGCCGCCGCGCCACTTTGTGGCTTGTGACAAATCACAGAAATACGATACCTTCACCCCCATGAATTCCCCCCAGGCGGCTATTAGTCTACTTAGCGGTGCCATTGATTTTGCTGGCACCTTTCCACCTGCTGCACTTTCCGTAGAAAACAGCTGGAAGAAGGCAAAGAAGTTTTGGGAAACCAGCTCACATCCCTGGCTCGTTCGCCGCCTCATCTTTGGAATGAAAGACCTAACACCTCTGACCACGGCCCAGCTTCATGCGTGGGGAATCACCGGCGGAACGTGGATACTTTCGGCTTTAGGCCGCACGCCTGAGTCCGACGATCTTTCAGGACTATTAAAAACGGTGGAGTGGGATCTTCGCGAGATCGACCGCTTTAACGATCGGCATTGGGAAAGCAGCACCCGATTGGGAATCCTTCTTTATGAGAACAAATTGCCCGACAGCTTTTTTACCGGGGAACAGGATCTCTTTCGAGTTGGTTTGCCCCAAGTATTAGATCGTTTTCTGCGTCTCAAGCATTTGCGAGTCGATTCATTATGGGAGTTAGGTTGGGAAGGGCTTACGTTAAAGCGTCTAGAACAGACCGCCCAGACACTTTCGGAATGGCTACAAAGTGAGGATGCTCCAGCCCATTTGACCGGCCTAAAATTTCGCACCGGCGGGAAGTATGTTCCCACGCCTGAGCAACTGGCGACGGCAATCTTTGGGGTCACCAGCCATCAACTCCGTTTTAAGGCAACTCAAGGGCTGCATCATGCCATCTCGCGCCAGGGCGCCTATGGTTTTGTGAACCTATTTGCCGCGCTTAATCTGGCACAAGCGCTGGGACCTGAGGCTTTTCCCATCAGCTTGATTCAGGATTGCCTGACTGACAGCGATCCTAAGAGTTTTCATTTTAGTGAAACCGTTTTCCGTTGGAAGGACCACGAGCTACTTGTGGAAGATCTAGAAACCGCCCGCCGAATTCATGCAGCCACCTTTGGCAGCTGTAGTGCTGACGAACCCGATCAACTTTTAACTGAGGAGCTTTCGATATGAAGCTAGTGACTTTAAAATCCCTGATTCCCCACAACCGGCATGGCGATCTTGCGGTAATTTCAAATGATCACCATTGGGCATATCGCACCAGCGAAGTTGCCCCCACGCTCATTTTCGCGTTGGAGACGTGGGCGGTTAGTCAGCCAAAGTTAAAAGAGCTCTTTGAGATGCTCAATCATAAAAAAGAAAAGATGCCGGGTGCAATCCCTCTGAAAATGGCTGACTGCTTGGCCCCACTTCCTCATGCCCCAGGATTTTATGACGGAAGCGCATTTCTCTCTCATGTCGTTCGCGCCAGGCGGGCTCGCGGAGATGAGATGCCTGAGTCAGCACGAGTGACGCCACTCATGTATCAGGGGGTTAGCGACAACAATTTGCCTTGGAACTCCAAAATCGATCTGATGAACCCCGCCTATGGAGGTGATTTTGAGGGTGAGTTCGCTGTGATAGTTACCGACGTTCCCAAAGGAACACCGGCAGACAAGGCATCGAACTACATCGCCCTATTTTGCCTCTTTAACGACATCACCTACCGCGAAATCGTAAAGGTCGAGCTTGAAACCAAGTTTGGGTTTCTTCAATCCAAACCCAACTCCTCCTACGCTCCGATTGTCGTGACTACTGACGAGCTGGGTGACTGCTGGAGAAATGAACGCATTCATCTCGACATGCCGGTAAAGATGAACGGAGAATGGTTTGGAAATCCCAACGGCAGCGAAATGAATTTCACGTTTGGCGCCTTGATTGCCCATGCTTGCCGCACGAGGCCTCTATCGGCGGGCTGCATCGTCGGCACAGGAACCATCTCCAACGAAGACAAGGCCCGGGGATTTGCCTGCCTTACCGAGCAGCGCTTCCAGGAAATACTCGATACCGGAAAGCCGATCACTCCCTGGCTGAAAAAAGGGGACCGAGTGGAAATTGACGTAGTAAAAGACGGCCATTCTCTCTTTGGCACCATCGATCAAGTGGCAGAGTAAAAAGAAAGAAACCAGCGTCGCGTTAAGGGCACTGCGGCGTACGCCAAAGCCAAAATAAGTACCCAACTATCAACAATCTGCCGTTCGAAATTCATCGGTGGGTGGTTGGGAAAAGTGGCCCAGGCGGCAACGATTGCCACCGTTAGCAGCAAAGCATGTAGGCTGAAAATGCGGCGTCCCTGAACTAACCCAAGCAGAAGAAAGCCCGACGAGCCAAAAACCACTATCGAGATAAACCAGGTCCTTGGCCCAATGCTTGAGGAAAATAGGCTCTTAATGGCGATAGGGACAAAGCAGGAAACCAGAAACGTTCCCGGGTATACGATAAGGGATTTGGAATGGCTTAGTTTCATACTATTTTATCCAACGCCTAAATAGAGAAGGCCGAAATACGTAATAAACGAACACCTTCACACATAAGCCATCGTACTTTTCTAATACCGGCCTAAGAAATCCGCCAAACTTATTATAGTTCGTAATCAAAAAACGGGGCGGGCTCTTTGGAACCATAACAGGAACCGTAGGCCGATTTTCTAACTGCTGAATAAAATCAGAGTCAGCCGGCAATATTTTTTTATAACCGTTGATTATCTTTTGCAGATAATTTCTAAACGGCAATAACCCTTCGCTGGGCCGTCCCGAATAGTAATAAAAGCAATTTTTGCCCGCGACTTCCACAGCACCTTTTCGATACCGACCCAGGACGGTACAAGATTCGTAACAGTCCATTATCCATTCATCGATCTTGGGAAGCGTGTAGAGGACACCATAGACCGATCGTTCTGAACTTTTTTCAATGGAAGCCATTCCCACTCCGATAAATGGAACTTCATGATTGAACTTAAAAACGAAACCACTAAGGGTTGCTGGCAATGAGGCTTTTATCGACATACCTCTGTTCTTCATCACCTCCGGATCCAGATTCCCTCCGTAGGCAAAGTAGGAAACGTTCGGCCCCCTAAAGCCAAGAGCCTTGAAAAGGTGCAAAACCTCAAAGGTGAGGCGCCAGAGAAAGATTCGTAGCATCAGGGGTGAATATCACCTTTCTGGACAAGATGCAGGGATAGCCCTAAAATTTAGGCCTATGCCAAAAATCGACATCAAGATTGCCGGTCTCAATTACATTTTAAATAGCGATGAGTCGCCAGAGCATTTGGACGAAGTGGCTCATTTGGTTCAAAAGCGGGTTGAGAATATTCTAAAGAAAAACCCTAAGCTCGACATCGCTCGTGCCACGATGTTAGCCGCGTTTGATTTTGCAAGCCAGCTTGTCAAAGGCAATAAACGGAGCGGCGAATTCAAGTCAGGGGTTCTCACAAAGGCGAAGCTACTGCTCGATAAGGTGGAAAAAGACTTGGGTCAACGTCCGAACCTCTCCTGATATGGCCGACTCCGCACGCCGACTAGGCAAAGTCCAAATTCGCCAACACTGGCGAAAAAACTTTCCCTATTCCCTAGAGGAACGGATCGAGCTAAGCGGCAAAATCGTAGGTTTTCTAAAAACAGACCGTCATCTAAAAAAAGCAGGGCAAATAGGACTCTTTTCACCCCTCTCTTGGGAACCGGACCTGTTGGCACTATTAGAAGTTTGGCCGGCCAAGTTTGCCTTTCCAAGGGTGACCTCGCCCACCACAATGGCATTTTTTAAAATAAGAGGGCTCACCGATCTTACGGCCGGTTACGCGGGAATTTTGGAACCCGGGGAATCCGCACCTCCCGTGAAAACCTGGCAAACGGATGATGTTCTCCTAGTTCCCGGATACGGATTTGATGTGTTCGGCGGTCGGGTAGGCAGCGGAAGGGGCTTCTACGACCGGTTTCTTGCCTCATTTCGCGGTATCGCAGTCGGAATCGCCTTTGAAAGGCAGATCTCCCAACTTCCTCTTGATCAAGAACCCTTCGATGCTAGGATGGCCCTCCTTTGCACAGACCAAGGCATTCGGGCCTGCAAATCTGAACGCAAATAGAGCGCTAGCGCTCACACTAGAAGTTGAGTTCCGTTTTGATCTCCGTTCTCGTCTTTGGCGATATTTTTGGAAAACCTGGCCGTAAGGCAGTAGCCGCAGCCCTTCCCGATCTTCAGGCCCAACACCAACCTGATTTTATTATCGGCAATGCCGAAAACCTAGCTGGGGGCCGTGGCGTCAACCGTCGGGTCTACAATGAGATGCGGGACATGGGGTTTCATGCCCTTACTACCGGAAATCATGTCTGGGACAATAAAGACATTTTCAACTTTATCGATCAAGAAGAACGGCTTCTTAGACCTGCCAATCTTCCCGTCCCCGAAGGGATGCCATGCCCAGGACGCGGGTATGGCGTCATTCACAACGGGAATAAGAAGCTATTCTTGATAAACCTCATGGGCCGCGTGTTCATGGACGATATCGACTGCCCCTTTCAAGCCGCCAATCGAATCTTAAAGGAAGCTCCGGCCCACATGCCCATTCTGGTGGACATGCATGCTGACGCTACGAGCGAAAAGGCAGCCATGGGTTGGCATTTAGCCGGCAGAGCTGCTGCGGTCTGGGGCACTCACTCGCATGTGCAAACGGCAGACGAACGCATACTGCCTGGGGGCACCGCCTTCATTACCGATGTAGGGATGAGCGGAGCCTACAACTCAGTGATTGGCTTGCAACCAGAGCCAGTGATCAAAAAGTTCCTCACTCGCCGGTCTCATGGGTATCATATGGCAAAAGAAGATCCCGGTGTCGGCTGCGTCTTGATCAAGATCGGCAGCAACAACAAAGCCACTTCTATCGAGCGTTTCCGATACTCCGTGGACACCGGCGTTCTCAATGAGGGGGATTTAGAATGAAGTTATCTGCTGAGGACCAACTCAAGGAATTAAAACGGGGAACGGATGAGATCCTTTCTGAAAAAGATCTGCTTGAGAAGCTAAAGAAATCCGTCGCAAAAAACCAGCCCCTCATTATCAAAGCAGGATTTGACCCTACAGCACCCGATCTCCATTTAGGACATACGGTGCTACTACAAAAGATGGCCCAATTTCAGCGTCTGGGGCACCACTGTATTTTTCTGATCGGCGATTTCACTGGGATGGTGGGTGATCCTTCGGGAAAATCCAAAACCCGCCCCCAGCTGACTCGTGAAGAGGTAGACGCCAATGCCGAGACCTACAAAAAGCAGGTCTTTAAGATTCTTGACCCCCAAAAGACCAAGGTCACTTTCAATAGTGAATGGCTTGAGCCTCTCTCCTCATACGATTTTGTTCGCCTAGCCGCAAAGGCTAACGTTGCCCGAATGCTCGAACGCGAGGACTTTAAAAAGCGCTATACCGAGCAACAGAGCATTAGCATTCATGAGTTTCTCTACCCCCTGCTTCAAGCCTATGACTCCGTGGCGATGAAGGCCGATGTGGAACTGGGGGGAAGGGACCAAAAGTTTAACCTGCTCTTGGGCCGGGAGTTGATGCGGGACTATAATCTTGAGCCGCAAGTTTGTCTGACGATGCCGCTGCTAGAAGGGTTGGACGGCGTTAATAAAATGGGCAAGTCGCTCGGCAACTATGTAGCCGTGGAGGATAAGCCCGAAGAGATGTATGGCAAGCTAATGAGCCTTCCAGACAACATGATGCGACGGTATTTCGATCTCCTGAGTTCCAAAACCGTTACCGAAATCGATTTGCTTTTTAAAACCCTGGCTGATGGGGCAAATCCCAAGTCGGTAAAATCATTGATGGCCATGGAGATTGTAGAACGTTTTCACTCCCCCGCAGCTTCAGTGGCGGCTCAGGATCATTTTGAACGGGTGGTCTCTAGAAAAGAGACTCCTACCGATATTCCCGAAGTGGATCTCCCGAAGACCGAGTCACTCTGGCTTCCCAAGCTTCTGGTGGATCTCAAGTTCTGCGCCAGTACAAGCGAAGGAAAGCGGATGGTGGCCCAAGGCGCGGTCCGAATCAATGAAACTCCTCATACCCAAGAGAACTTTGCCCCCAACGCAGAGTCCTTTGTGATTCAGTGCGGGAAGCGAAAATACGCTCGAATTAAGTTTAACTAACACACCGCAAGCGTTTCGCTTGCGGATTGGGAACCCTTTAGTTATTGTCGGCCTCTCTTTTTGTGGGCCGATAGCTCAGTTGGTAGAGCACATCCCTTTTAAGGATGGGGTCGATGGTTCGAATCCATCTCGGCTCACATTTTCTCCCTTCCCCAATCAGATTGGCCTTTTGAGGCATGGCGCTTACCCGCTTTTTAACACTTGATCACTGAAAGTGACCGAAAACCCCTCTCTGCCTTTAGCCTTCGGTAAATTAGACCGTATAGCCCTACATATCGTCCCTAACTCTAAAGCGAGGTATTCCGATGCGAACCCTTGTTTTCCTAGCTGTTTCCTTACTTCCTATAACGCAACAGGTCGCAAATGCTTCCGATGACCTGTGTGGTACCGAAAATACGTCTTTTGCGTCCTACGATGCGCTGGGCACCCTGGTCACAACACGAGTGTTCTTTGAAAGCATCAAGGGAAACTACAAGATTTTGAAAGCTGGGGGCCAAGAGCCTCACGCCAACGAAGTGGGGTTGGTTGAACTAGAGTCTGGGCAATCCGTACTGACCTTTGGCTTCTGCCCCCCCAGTGGCGGCTGCGATCCGGGTTATAATTTTTTCGACGACGTGAAGACCAAGGTCTATCAAATGCCCATTCCCGAGGGCGGCGCCGTCTTTACGATTCTGTCTGACGATGGAGGCAAGGCTACCAAGTTCACATGGAGTATAAAAAGCGATGGCATCGTCTCGCTGAAGAACTTCCAGTACGTTATGCCAGGCGGTAGCGTTGTTGTCCTTGAGCACCTGGCAAAGAAGATCTAACGGATCTACCGGTAACTGCGGAGAACTTCTAATTCCCGGCGGTAGTTTTCCATTTCTTCTCCCGGGTCGGTTTCTAAGCACATTGGCTTAGTCTTAAAGCGCTTGTCGTTCATCAGCCGACGAAAGGGCACTTCGCCCAAAAATCCCATTCCTAGATTGTGATGACGATCTACGTGGCAGCCCAGATCCTTTAAAGAATCGTAAAGGTGGAAAGCGGCAATTCTGCCTAGGCCAATCTGCTTGTCCCAGCTCCCAAAGGTCGCCTCGTAAGCCTCATCGGTCCTTAGATCGTAACCTGCGGCAAAAGCATGCTGGGTATCAAAACAAAAACCGATGCGGTCAGGGTGCTTAGTCTCCCCAACAATGGCCTTAAGCTGCTCAAACTGATACCCGACGCAACCACCCTGTCCGGCAGTGTTCTCCATGAGAATTTTTGATTTAAAACCAGGGCAGGCGGCCATTACTTCATTGAGGCTCTTGGTGGTCTGAGAAATTCCCAAGGCTTCTCCCGCACCCAAATGGCTCCCTGGATGAGTAATAAGGCCTTCAATCTCGAGCGCCTCACACTTTTCGTAAATATCAATAAAGTAGCCCACTGATTTCTCGCGGGTCTCTTCGTTCACTGTGGAAAGGTTCAGCAAGTAACTATTGTGAGCCACAACCGACTTTACGTATTTAGCCTTTTTTTTTGCAGCCTTAAAATCGTGAATGGTCTCATTGCTAAGAGGGGCAAGCTTCCAGGTACGGCTGCTTTGCACAAAGATCTGGATGGATTCACATTGCAAAGAATCTCCTCGTTCAATGGAGAGCGGCAAGCCTCCGGCAATCGACATGTGTGCGCCAATAAGGGCCATAAACTACCAACGGTGATAGGCCGGGTGGCCAGGTTTTACTGCAACAAAAGTTCCTAAGCAGGTAGCACAGACTACCCCGTCCACTGAAAGCTCCGCGGCGATCGTCGCTTTTGAGCCTTTGCAATCCACCACCCAAGCCTTAAGCCGGATTGGCTTATCGGTGGGAGTCGGGCGTAGCAATTTGATGGCGTAATCGGCAGTCACCGTGCAAGAAGGGTGGTTTTCCCCTTTTGCCATCATCAGGTGCCACGCCGCCGTCCAATTTGAGTGGCAATCCAAGAGAGAGCCAATAATTCCGCCATTGAGAACACCCGGAAAGGCCTCGTGGTGGGGTTCGGCATTCCACTCGGCAACTAAAAAATCGCCTTCGACAAAGCTGCGAACGTGCAAACCTTTAGAGTTAGAAGGGCCACAGCCGAAACAGCTATTTTGGGGGGCGTACGTTTCTTGAATAGATTTGTTACTCATGGTGAGCCCCCGTTTAAGACTCCAATTAGAGAGCCGAAAGAGCCATTTATGGTGCTCTGAGAGAGATTCGAACTCTCACAGGTTTCCCTACACGGTTCTGAGCCGTGCGCGTCTACCAATTCCGCCATCAGAGCGAGCTGGCCGAATCTAGATCAGATTGGGGGAAAGGAAAATACCCAAGTGAGTCGGCGGCAACTCCGCTAAAAAAGGCAAAAAATCGCCACCGCGTTCCTTTCAGGGACTGCTGCCTCCCCCCCTTCCCCTGATCTCTCGGACCGAAGGGACCGGAGTCTTAACCCACAGAATCCCTTCGGGCGTTCGAGTAGTACACCGACCAGTGGGTGTTCACCCGCCGACCTGCTAGTGCTTTCGCTCCGACCTGCTAGTGCTCTCGCTCCGACCTGCTAGTGCTCTCGCTCCGCTCGATGGGTCCGGCATCTTATCCACACTGGTGATTTTCTCTGTCAAGCGCAAGACCAGCGTTGGCACTTCCTAGTTGATTTTTATCCGCCCGTTTTGCCTTCTTGTCTTTCTGCGCGGGTCCACGCTCCGAAAGCTCGTGCCTTCGATCGATTTCAACGGCAGAAAATTTCCTGAGAATATTTTTTGCCATTCGAAGCCTGGGCCGCAACAACTCCATTCACCGCAGAAAGACAAAAAGGAAAGCCCCGTGGACAAAATCCAAGAAGGACTAAGTTGCGCTTCACCTTCGGTCTGAGAAATCAAAACAAAGCAGGTGCGTTATTGCAAAAGGCAAAGACCAAAAGGTTACTGCTTTACGAACTTATAGCCGCGGCCGTGGATGGACTGGATGGTATGGGAAGCGCCGCCTAGCTTTTTTCGAAGGTTGGAAATGTGGCTATCTACACTGCGCTCGGAGATTTCAGCCTGATCACCCCAAATCTCAAGAATCAGATCGTGGCGGCTATAGAGGTGGTTGGGGTGGCGTACAAAGAAGGCTACTAACTTAAACTCGATGGGGGTGGTTTCCACCGAGCGCTCATTGGCGCCTTCGGTGACCCACAGAGAGTGCGAATTAAAAGACAGACGAAGGTTGCCCACCTGGAAATGTTCGGCGTCCGCGGCCCCCCCCATCATGACTTTGAGCCTCGCCTCAATGCGGGCGGTCAGCTCATCGATATGAAAGGGCTTGGTCAGGTAATCGTCGGCACCCACAGAAAAGCCGTGCACCCTGTCAGGAATCTCAGTGCGACCGGTCAAAAAAATCACGGGGGTTTTTCGATTCTCTTTCGAGTTTCTTATCTGAGCGCAGAGGCGAAACCCATCCCCGTCAGGAAGGCTAACGTCCAATAGAATGAGATCGTAGCGCTTCTCCAATAGCATGCGCTCACCATCAGTCACGTTGGACGCTGTGGCAATGTGGTAGCGATCCCCCAGGGCAATGGTGACCAGCTCTCGGATTCCGGCATCGTCTTCAATCAGGATGATGTTGGGCATAGCTATTTTGAAATTATATCACGGGGGCGCTGGTTTAATGACCTTACCCTAAGGCTACTCTTCTTCGCCTGACCTGACTTCTCCGGTAAGCCCTTGCGCCTTAAAGTAGCCAATTAGGGCCCGAGCTTGGGTGTCAGTGATTCCGGCCTCTACTAACTGCTCAAGGCTTGCCTGGGCGATATCGGACGGTCCCCCAAAGGCCTTCATGAGTTTTTCTTTGGTTTTTTTCCCAATGCCCCAAATGGCATCAAGGGGGCCATCTTTAAACGCGCTGTTTTTTCGCCGCGTCCTGTGGCTTACGATAGAAAAACGATGAGCTTCATCTCGCACTCTTTGGAGCAGCCGCAGGGCAGGGTTTCCTTCTTTGAGAACGATAGGATTCTTACGGTTGGGAATAAAGATCCTCTCTTCGCTCCGGTTTACCTCTTTACGCGTAAAGGCTGATTCGGTTCGGGCCTTGGCTAGTGAGCAGACCGGAATCTCTTTTCCACACTCCTTTAGCGCACGAACCGCAGAGGCCAATTGCCCCTTTCCTCCGTCGATAAGCAAAAGATCGGGGAGGGCTTGCTCTGGCTTTGAGTACCGGCGCATGACCACTTCATAAATCATCGCAAAATCATCCTGACCTTCGACCGTTTTCGGATAATAGAGGCGGTACTGGCTTTTGAGCGGCCGCTCGTCGGCAAAATGGACAAGGGCGATGGCAGGATTTGTCCCCTGTAAATTGGAGACGTCGATCCCTTCGATAATGTGGGGAGTCTCAGAAAGATCCAAAGCCTTAGCAAGTTCTTCGGCCTCCGAGTACCCCTCCTTCTTCTTATTTTCTTGGTAGAGCAGCTTTGCATTTTCGTGAGCCATGCCGAGCAGTCGAATTGGTTTTTCACCACGAGGGACTCGAACCCTGACGGTTTTATTGGCCTGTTGACTGAGCAACTGTTCGAGCGTCTCCCTCCCTTCGAACGGATTAAAGAGCCAAATTTCATCGGGGATAAGACCAGCGGTATAAAACTGTTCCAAGAATGTGGTCGTAGCCTCTTCTTCGGTATCGAGTGTGATGATCGTCTTTAGGCTTCTCCTTCCGGTAAGAAATCCTCCTCGAATAAAAAGGATCACCCACTGAATTTCTTTGTCGCTTCCGACGTAACTACCGACAATATCGATGTCCTTTTGCTTCTCCGTCAGCACCATGTCCTGACGCTCGGTAATCTTCTCAATCGACTGAATCTTATCGCGCAAGACCCGGGCCCGTTCGTAGTCCTGAACTTTGCTTGCCGCTTCCATCTGAATGCGCAACTCAGTGGTAAGCTCCCTTTTTTTTCCTCGCAAAAACAGACTCGCCTGCTGAATCTGACGAGCGTATTCCTCGGCGGTTACATACCCCACGCAAGGAGCAGTGCAGGTGCCAATCTCATAATTAAGGCACGGCCTATCGCGGTTCTTAAATTTTGAGTCCGAACAGTCTCGAATCTGAAATGTCTTTAACAAGAAGCGGCCAATTTCACGGGCACCCGCACCAAAGGGGCCGAAGTAACGAAGGCTCGGTGAGACCGCCACTTTGCGAGAGATACGAAACTGGGGAAAGGGATGGGTAAAATCCAAAACGACATAGGGGAAATTTTTGTCGTCTTTTAGCCGCATATTGTAACGCGGCCGGTGCTTTTTAATGAGGTTGCATTCAAGTAGCAAGGCCTCCAGCTCGGTGTTGGTGACCGTAAATTCGACCTCTTGGATCTTCTTCACCAAAACCTTCGTTTTGGGAGACTGAGCGTCGATCTGCTGAAAATAGGACCGGATCCGATTCCTGAGGTTCTTGGCCTTCCCCACATAGAGAATGCGCTTGGCCGAGTCGCGCATAATATAAACGCCAGGATTGGTCGGCCAGCCACGTACCTCTTCGGCAAGGCGATGAAACGAGGCTGGCAGGGTGTTTTTTAGCGAGTTCTCAGTCATGTTTCACCGGTGGGGACCGTTGCCCTCTTGCAGCCACAGGCCGCCCAAGGCTGGAATCCTACGAGATATTTCATAAGAAGTCCCCCTCATTTCAGAGAGTTAGCCCCCAGAGTCACCAACATCCTGACTAAGGTGCCCCTTGGTAGGGAACGTCTCCTTGCCCCCCTGTGTAAACCATGGTAATCGTTTCGGGTTTAAAAATACGCACGCCCCCAATTTAAAAAACTCTGGTCTCGTAAGTTCGAGTCCGGGGGGCGGAGGATTAACCGGAGAATGCATGCCTGAAATTTCCATGAAAAATATGCTCGAAGCGGGAGTCCACTTCGGCCATCAAACCCACCGTTGGAATCCAAAGATGAAGCAATACATCTATGGACCTCGGAACGGGATTTACATTATCGACCTTGAGAAAACCGTAAAACTTGCCAAAGACGCCTGTGCTTTCGTGAAAGAGACGGTTGCCGGCGGGGGGAAAGTTCTCTTCGTTGCCACTAAAAAACAAGCTCAGTTGCTGGCTAAAGAAGCGGCATCCCGAGCTGGAATGCCTTTCGTTACCGAACGATGGCTGGGTGGGACGTTGACCAACTTTAAAACGATTCGTCGTGGCTGCGAGCGATTAGATGAGCTCGACAGAATGAAGGAAGACGGCACTTATCAGTTGTTGCCTAAAAAAGAGACCGTAGTTTTGGAACGCAAACGGAAGAAGCTTGATGCGAGTCTTGGTGGCGTTCGCCACATGCGCGCGTTGCCGGCGGCTCTTTTTGTGGTGGATCCTGAGAGCGAACGGATTTCCGTTTGTGAAGCGAACCGCCTAGGAATTCCTGTGGTGGCCATCGTGGATACGAACTGCAATCCTGATCGTATCGATTTCGTGGTGCCAGGAAATGATGACGCCATCAAATCGGTTGCCCTCTTTGTAAATCTTATTGCTGATGCTTGCTTGGAAGGCGCTGAGGCGTTTGAACAGCGCGCTCGGGCTCCTCAAGAGGCTGGCGAGGGAAAACCATCTGCCATGGACATTGCGATGTCAAAACCGCAAGGCCCCATCGTAGAGCGAGTGGCAAAGCCAGCGGACAATCGTCCGGTGACTAAAAAGCAGGTTCGCAACATCCCTAC
>JAYVQZ010000463.1:0-16110 GCA_043776735.1 Deltaproteobacteria bacterium
TTGGAACGTTTTTCAGAAACTACGAGGCCTTCTTTACCCGCTGGCGGAAGCGGACGTGAATTTCTCTTGGTGAACAAGGGCGGCAGCTGACCACCATCCCCTCTAAAATTCCTACGGGTCACTCTTCGGTAGTAGCTCACGATTAGTGCCACAAAGGTGAGTACTAAAAGGGCCCAAAAGCCAAAAAATAATTGTTTGTGTCCGACGCTCTTCACCCATTCGACAAGAAACTTATCCTTGCGGACGAGAGTCCCCCTAGGGGAGTTCGAGGCGTACTGTAGGGTTTGGTCTGACTTGGCCATTCTGTGAGATTAGAATTACGCTGGCGATACCAACGGCAAGCCCTGCCGTCACCCACCAAAACGTAGAATTATTGTACCATTTTTGAGTTCGGCCTTCTAAACCTGCCATCAGCATGGGCGGAAGATCCGAGGTGACCGCCCTAAAATCGTAAGGCCCATCCGCACGTGGGCTTACTTCTGCGGCCTTGATTTGAGACGGCTCGGCGGTTAATAACGCCACGAGACTCTCCTGAGTGACGGGAACCCGAAGTTCATTGCGCTCCCGCTCCCAATCCTTAACAAAAATCGGCCTCTCTAGAGGAATCTCTTCAAGTACTGAGGCGACGCGTCGAAATAAGAAAAGTCGTACTTGTTCTTTCGTGGGGCGCACGACAATCATAAAATCCAAATTTCGGTCTTCTGCCACAGATGCCAAATGGGACTTAAGGGCCCACTGAGCGTCCTCTTTTTTAAGGTCTAGGGTACCGCGGAGCTGTCCAGGAGAGCCGCAGCTGGCGATACCTCGTAAGCCGACTTTCCCCTGTTGGGCGCGAATGATCCATTTCCCTCTGCGATGGAGTTGCAGGTGGGGCGTAGGCATCACAGAAAAGCCGTTAACGTCCACTTCATCAAACGGCCCCCAGAGGAGATCGACTCCACAATCTCGAACAAGGGTCTCCTTGAAATCTTTTACTTTTCCCCAAAATTTTGCAGCATCAAAACCAGCTGGTTCTCCTTCGCCTTCAAAGGGGGACGCTAAAAGCGCATCCGGGTGCAGCGAAATTGCCTTTTTCAAAAACACTTGCTCCCCTGCTCTGTCTCCGGACAATCCCAAGAGTAGACTCTGCAGAACTAACGCCTTCTGAGCCTCTTTTCCGCAAATGCCAAAATTCGAAGCCTCGTCGGCCTCTTCTGCCAGCCCTTGGCAACTTGCCTTCCAAGCAGAGAGTTCGCGGCCCAAGGTCATTGTTTTTTGGCAGCCAGCGATAGTTCCGCGCAACGAGGTGCAACCTCTCTCAACGGACTCTTTCATTTTCAATTTTGGAGGGAGGCTCTCCGCGTGAATGGAAAGGGACTCAAAGTTTTCAAGCCATCGGCCTAACCGCTTTTCAAAATGCTGATGTGAGTCGTGCCCCACCAGATTTGGCTCTTCAAGATAACGAAGGACTCCCATTCGCAAAACCCGATCATGAGGCGAAAGGCTGGCGTGAGCGGGAAATGCTAATAAAAGTGCCTGAAGATAAACTAAGAAAGATTTCATCGTTCTCCCCCTTCATGAAAGACGGGAATCCGCAGCGGGTCCGGACCGGTTCGGGAACGGCGCTGGCGTAGCCTACTCCAAGCTTTCTTTGTCCCTTTGCCGCGCACTTCTGTGGGATTTCTCAAAGCGACTCCGATGCGTCCTTGCGATCTGGCCAGCTCGACACTTTCCATTTCCTCTAGAGTCAAAGCGAGAGTCAGTTCGTCTCTCCCCTGCGCTTCCAATACCAAAGCATCCTCGGCAAGAAGCATAACCGTTTCGGGAGAGGAGGTGGGAATAAAGCTAAGATCGACCCGCTCACCGGCATGTAACCGGCTGGCTGCCGAATTTTCTAATAAATACGCGCGACTGCCCAGAGGAATTCGTTCAGAAACTCGCTTTGGGGGGGCGACAATCATAAGGTGGTTACGCCGCAAGATGTCGCCGCGGCGAAGGGGTAGATTTATCACTGCCCCCTTGAACAAATGAAGGTCTTGGTCGGTAATCATGTCATCCGAAAAAGGCTCTTTGAGTGAGGACTCTTTGGCCATTCCAAAAAAAAGATAAGACAAAGGACTCCCCGACGGCACGTCTCTTTGAGCCATTAGAATTCGTTTTTGACCTAGCGGTCCCTGTGTCGGCCAAAGTTGATAGAGGACAGCGGCAAAACAGCAGATAAAAAGGCTGGCCGCGGTCCACCGTCGCCCTTGACTTGAGGCCCGCCAAGGAGAGAGCCATCGTTTTAATTTTTCTTCCAAGACAACCTTCCCGTATACGGAATCCGTTCTTTTTGGAGCCCCTGCCCTTGCCGATTCCAGAATCGCGTCACCTTTACTTGAACGGTGTAGGTGCCGATCAATACAAATCCCAACCAAAGAAGTAATTCGGCCGATAAAAAACCGCTTCTATTTAAGCGCATAATCAAACCCGCTTTTGCCCTTCGCAGGTGAAACCTGCACACTTGAGAACAGTGGAGGTTCGTGGGCCGACTCCAACTGGGTAAAGGGGAACTGAGTTACCCTCCAGCCAATCGAGAGCGCACAAACTTTGCAGCGGACAGAGGCAATGGGAGCAAGCAAAGGACGGCGAACCGCGCGAGGCACTACCTCTAGCCTTCCCAGCTCGCTGTATGCCCTGGCTGAAGCGATGCCCCAGTCGATGGCGATCCTAGCACCAGTCTCTATATGCAAGGCGCTGATAGCGGCTTCCGCGGCCTGATCGACCGGCAAACAGGCTGCGGCCGTTGGTGGATGAAAACGGCAGAAGTGCGAGGGGTGGTGCGTCTGATCCAGAGCCGCCAATTGGCGGTTTCGGTCATCAAGAAAATTGAGCCAATCGACATCTGCCTGACCGAAGAGGATCGCGGCATTATCTAGTCCAACCTGGGTCTTTTCACGATCGTATGCTTTTTGGTAAAGGCGATGACTCACCGAGGGAAACATCAAGACCGGGAGAAAAAGCATTATCCAATAGGAAAAGAGCATCGTTCGCTTGCCTCCATATGGTGCTTTGTCTTGCCTTGCCACGGGAAACGAAAAAACGCGGGGTAACGAATGTGGGCTGCCACTTCCCACTGATTCCGGGAGATCACCTCTTCCACCTCCAGTTGAGTTTCCCGCCCCCGACCCATTCCCCCCCAAAAACGGCTCAAGTGCGACCGCACAAGCTCGTCAGCACTTCGCTCATCCCTCCCCAGAACCCTTTCTCGGGCAACAAGACAGGTGATATGGGCGAACACCAAGTGGTGTTCAGCCCGACGAACCAAATCCAGTCCCAATCCGCTTAGCCACAGCACAAGAGGAAGAATGAGTAGCGCCTCTATTACCAACTGCCCCTGGTTTTTTGGAATCAGTTTCCTCATTCTGCTGTCTTTGCACTTTCCATGAAATCATCCAGACCGCGGCCGTCATAGGCAGGCTTTTTTACTGTGGTCAATTTCACGGCATTTTTATTTTGGAGGGCGTTGGAGATGTTGGCGTACTGTTCCCGGAGGTTTTTCCCCACGAGGCTCACGACAGTGATTCCGGCCACAGCGATTAAGCAGACCAAAATCAGATATTCCATCAGTCCTTGGCCCGCTGAATTTCTACGTCTTCGATTCGTTTTCACGTCGGCATTCCTCCTAATAAGCAAACCTGAGGTTCGCAGTTCAGCTACCGGTGATTGCTATTGTTGTGCCCGTTGCTTCCCGTTCAAATGGGGGAAAACAGACTTTCGGTGGGTCGAGTTTTGGACTCTCAGGAGGCGTTTTCGGTCGTTTTGTCTTTTGGGTGGTGGGAAAACCAATAGGAGAAAGCGAGCTAAACAAACATTTTATTGGATCTTTTTAATAGTTTTGATAGATGCATTGAATAATTTCAAGGAGACTTCTTTAAGATGGAAACCGACTACCGCGGATGGCCTCATTTAATGTGTTCTGGTTTTGATTGCGATCCGCGTGCTTTGATGTCGTTTGACGTCGTCTATTCCTTTCTAAAGCGCCTGCCCGACATCATCGGAATGCAGCGGATGGGCTTGCCCATCGTTTACAAAGTCCGCCCTGAGGACCATCCGGATATTGGCATCACCGGAACTACCATCATTGCGACGTCCCACATCAGCATTCATACCTTCCCTCACGGGCAAAAGGACGGAAAACGGAAACCGCGCAACATTCAGCGCCGGATCTTCAAACCTTTTTTTACGTTTGATTGCTATAGCTGTAAGGATTTCGACCCGGATCTCATCTACAAAGAGCTCAAGAAGTGCTTTAAACCAAAAACCATCGAAACGGCATTAGTGTACCGGCTTCGTGAAGACGAAGCCCTTCTTGAAGTAGAAAACTACTAACCTGTTTCTATTTAAGTTTTGAGCCGGTTACGTGTTAGGTGGCCGAAGGATGGGGAGTTCGCGGCCGGAGGGTGTTTTGCACCAGCTCGGTTAAGAAATGCCGCGCGACTTGCTCAGAGTTGATCTTTTCCCCCAAGAAGAGCCAGGTCACCTCATCAAAAGTCCCGAATTGGGCCTCTAAAGTCGCCGTGGAAAGGTGAATGGGGTTCTCTACCGCTACGCGTTTGATTTGGACTTGGATCACTCCCGGACGCGCTGATTCGAATTGGATTCGAATATTTAAGCGCAAGAGTGAGAAACCATCTCGAGTCTCTGAAGTGGGCTGAATTTGAATCTTGGCCTCTTCGGAGAACATCTGCTCATTGAACAGTTTGCCTAAGGTCTCAAAGGCGGTCCGCAGTTCTCGAAGAAATTGCGAACTCTCCAGAAGAAGAACCTCTTCACGAACCTGAAACAGGTCCACTTGAGATCTCTCTCCGGCCTGAACACCGCTTTCCTGTTCTGCAAGACGTTCTACCCAGCGAAGCGAATGAACACTAATTTCCATAGAGGTCTAACCAAAGGGTGAAAAAAAATCGCTCTTTGGATGGGCACGAAGAGCTAAAAAAGCCCCCCCGTTGTGGCCGTGGTAATTAAGATTCCTAACCCTATATTTAAATAGGTGGTAGCTCTGTTGCTGCTTTAGGCTTCCGTTTAAGGCATGCACACCGCAACAAGTAAGAACCGCCGGTTAAGATTCCTTGTAGGTTAGAGAATACTTTTAATACTCACAAACCGAACAGGGGAGCCATACTGATTATGGCAAAATCCCCGTTCCAGGCCAAGCCCAATCCAAAGAGCAACTAAGTCAAAAAGACTAAAATTTCTCTTATATTTCTACAGACTTAACTGCACCAGTTTCTTTCGAACCTGTTGCAGGCTGGCGACGCTCAACAGCGTCCAATTTACCAGTCAAATCTTTCACCTGGTTTTCAAGGCTTCGAACGACTTCTAGCTGGTCGCCGTTAGCACTTTTGGCCAAGTAAGAGCTAAAAGAACCGTCACCCTGCTGAATGATGTGACGAAGAGTCGACAAGGGAACAGGGCTCTCTGAACGCTTCTGGCGCTCAAAGATAATTTGAGTCAGCGTCGCGGCAGTGATGTCCTTCTGGTTTCGGTTATCCACCACAGAAACCTCTTCACCCTGCTGAATCATCTCCGCTATCTCATCCAACGTGACATAGCAGCTCGCATCAGTGTCATAGAGCTTCCTGTTTTGATACCGCTTAATAATTTTTGCCTTCTCCATTTATTACCCCCAACCCTAATAGTTCGTCGCCCTGAGCGCTAAATCCCGGTCCGAAACCCATAATCGAACAAGCATTTAGGCCAAATACCAACCAGGACTGCGATGAAGGGGGTATAAATGAAATGAAAGAAGAAATAGACCTTTCGGCCAATGCCCCCATTTATTCACTTTTTTCCCCCAACCCCACTTCACAGGCATTAACCACATGCCTGGTCGTTTTGAATCCCGATTCTTAGAAAAGTGACTCTCTCTGTCAAGAAAATTACTGGCAAGTTAGGAAAAATGACGAACTTTGTTAAAAGTTCAGGGCCGGTTAAAAGGCGCGATTTGTGCGCTTTCCTGAGGCTTTAGGCGGAATTTGATTGTTTTTGATTCAAGAAAAAAGGCTTCGAATGGACGGATGGTTGTCTTCAACGGCCGCGTTAACAAATCCTTCGCTTTCTTGGGCTGATGGGCTGGAGTCCGAAAATCCTTTATCGCGTTTGGTTTCGAGCATGCGCCGAAGTTGCTCGCCCTCCATCGTGGGCGAAATCTGAGTGGTGGCGCGAGCTCGCTCCAAGATCATGCGCGCTTCCACTGCAATATTCCCTAAGGCGCGTACCTGAATCTCAGCGTCACGTCGAATTGCCTCCGCATTCCCCTCCAACGCTTCCATTCTGGCCTCCACACGCCGTCGTTCTGTACGAACTTCGAGAGCAAATTTTCTTGCGCTTGTAACGGCTCTAAAGCCAAATAAAGCCATCATCGTGCCGATAGACCAGATAACAAGAATTCCTAGTATTCCCATGTGTGTCTCCACTTTAGACGGTGGTTTTTTATAAATTACGTTTGAAGGATTCTTCGGCGTTCGTAATCTTGGCGGTTACGAATACAAAGATCTCGTTGCGCCGATCGATGACAGAGTGGCGCGAAAAAAGATTTCCTAAGACGGGGATATGCATCAATAGCGGAATGCCATCGAATCCCGTATTGAGGTTGTTCGTGAATACCCCGCCAACGACCGCCGTATCCCCGTTTTCTAGTAACACTTGAGTATTGATGCTGCGGGCATCAATCGTGGTGGCGGAACCCGCTAAGTTGGGAATTTCGTTTTTGAGGTTTAGCGTTAAGAAAATTGAGCCATCGCCGGCCACAATGGGTGTGGCATCCATCGTCAGCGTTGTTGTGACCTGCCGCGATGTCGGTATGACGACGCCTCCAGCCACAGAACTATCCTGCACGAAGAACGATAAACTCTGGGAAACGCTTGCCTGTCGATTGGCAACCACACTTACCGAGGGGTTTGCCAGTGTCTTCGCTTTGCTCTCGGATTCGGCAACCTGGAATTGGGTTTCCAGACTAGCAAATGCCGGCGCTTTGAGCGTGAAAACATTTGAGCCGCTTGAAGCGAGATTCTGACTGGCGGAAAAATTGATACCAGAAAAATTGGTGGCGGCAGTAAGTGTATTGAATCCAAAACTGCGGCTGAACTCTGTCTTCATCTCAACAATTTTTGCAGAAATTGCAACCCGCGGTGGTTGAGTATCGAGAGCTGCAAAAAGCTTTTGGACACGGGTCACCACTCGATCGATATCTTTTACGATAATCGTATTGGTTCTCGGGTCGCTCTCCACCGTGCCGCGCTCAGAGAGAAAACTCTTTCCCTGTGGGGCTAGCTCCGATGCTTTTGCGTAACTGATAGGAATAAGAACTGTGCGTAGTGTCTCCACCTTGATGCGAGAGTTCTCACTGGCCAGGGCTTCATCTTTTTCCTGCTTTAGAGAATTCAAAGTGGCAACGCGAATGACATTGCCGTTTTTTACGTAACCCAATTTTTTAGACTGCAGAACCAGAGCAAACGCTTGGTCCCAGGGAACTCCATTTAAGCTTAAGGTTCCCACCTTGCCAGTCACATCATCACCAACAACAATATTATAACCACTAGTCTTAGCAATTAAACGGAGTACGTCTTGAATATCGCTATTCTTAATCTCTAGTTTGCCAATAACCCGACCGTTATAGCTTTGTGTCCCCAAGTAGAGGTTTTGCTCAGGCGAACCTGAACCGTCTTTACTACTAGAAAGTAAACGGATGCCAGTGCCATCGGGACCTGCCGTGCTCGGCGCACCAAATTCGATATACAGGCCTCGCTCCGAAGTAATTACCGCCGGACTCTTATCCTCTCGAAGCTGGACGATTAGCTTACTCGAGGGAGGGGTCTCTTTAGGCATTTGCAACAGAGTGAAAAGAGCTACCGGGCTAACAAACTCTGTGGTGTCATAGGCGCGTTGAAGGCGTTCGGGGGTTTCCGTATTTTCAAAATAATAGACCACTTGCTTGTTTGCCGGATTTTTTACTTCTCGGTATCTGAGTGGCGCGCGCGACGTCACGATAATCCGGGACTTGGGGCCATCCTGACGGAACTCCAGATTGTTAATTACGTTGCGAACATAAGGATCTCCCGCGGAGGCTACTTTTTGAGTCGCCGGGGCAGTGTCCTCGGTGGCAAATTCAGGAATGCCCTCGGCATTCTCAGCGGGAGCAGACCCTCCATCATCGAAATCATCGACTGGCTTTGACTCTTCGCGACGCGCTGAACGCGCTGGAGTATTACGATTCTCTTTAGTCTCCTGAACCTCAATAATTTTTTCCAGGTCTTTTAGAGACTCATCGTCAGAGACTACTGACTTTTTGGCAGCCGTTCCCGGACTTTGGGGGCTCGGCTTAATGATGTCTTCAAGCTCAACCGCGTCGTCATCCCCTAGCGGCTCTCCGACGGCAAATTCTCTTTTGGAAAGTAGAAAGGCCATCGCGAATATAAGTGGAAGGAATTTTATCCAACGGACCGTCTGGGTTTTCGTTTTCATCGGATACCTCTTAAATCATTACGGCTTTTTTGAAGTGGTCTCGCGTTCTTGCGGAGTCGTTGCCCCAAATCCAGAAGGTCCCGAAACGCCAGCTGGGCTATTAGATGAACCTGCTCGTTCTGGACTCGTCTGCAAAATGTCTTTTTCCGGGGGAAGGGATAGAATTTTTTCATAAAGGCTTAGATTCCCCAGATAATTAAATGTCTTTTCGGTCACGATGATCTCGCTATTTAAAATCTTGCTTATCGTGGCCCGCTCGCGCCCGATTCGATCTCCCTCACCCACGATGTAAGATCGGCCTTCTGGATCCTCGATCATCGCCCGAGACTTCCCCATACCTTTTAGAACAGCGCGCAATTGAAACTGCTCAACGGTAAAACGCTCCAAGGGATTAACGACTGCCGAATCACGCCCATTAGGGTTTGCCAAAGGTGGTTTAAACGGATCGCGTTTTCCAATAGGAGAATAGATCTGTACCTTCTCTTTGGATGCCTCGCCGCTGTAGCCAAAAGCTGCCATGCAAAAGCAGAGAACGAGGATAATTTTTTTCAGTAAGCCTAGCAAATTCACTCCGTGAATCGATAAGTACGGATGCTACCTGTGACATCGGCAAGGGAACCAGATGCCTTACTAGGATTGGCGTCCTTTACGACGATCTTTAACGTTTCTAAGTTCACAATTCGCTTAAGCCGAGTCAGCTGGTCAAAAAAGAGAAGGTTTTGTGCAAACGTTCCTTTAAGTTCGAAATCAATCTTTAGCGACGAAAAAAAGGCCCCCTCAGTCCGGGTCTCTGATTTCTCGGGACGGAAACTGGCCAGTTCGACTCCGGAATTCTGCGCCAAACTTGTCAATTTTCGTAGCAGGGCTGACAAGTTGAAATTTTTGGGAAGGTGCTCCAAAGCAGACTCAAGCTGAAGATTGAGTTCTCTTAATTCCTGCTTAACAATTTCAATATTTGCGGCAAATCCCTTGAGTCGTTCGTACTCCGCCTGTTTTGCCTGGATTTTCTTTTTGATCAGCCCCTGTTCCTTTTGCATTGCGACGACTTCGGTGCTGATAAAATCGTAGTACTCGTAGCCGGCGAATGCGACTCCCGCCAAAAAAATGGTAAACGCGAGCAGTAATTTTGACTTCATTTCTTACCCCTCGACTTAAACGGCGGTCCACTTTTAGATTTCGCGGCTAGATCTGCACTGCCTTCGGGCGCCGCAGCAAGCGGAGCAACAACAGGAGCGGCGGCCGGAGTGGGCGGTTTTGGAACCACAATAGGGCTAAGTCCTTTGGGAAACAGGGAGATCTGAAAAATCTTCACATCAGTGGTGCTCCCGATCCCACTCCCTTTTCCAAAGACCAACGAATCAAGAACCGCTTCGTTGAGGTATACCGATTCACTTAATTTATCGAGGTAGTCAGAAACGTCGTCGTTATTCAGGGACTGCCCTGCGAGCAGAATGACCGGACGCGCCTGTTTGGCATCAAAATCTACGGAGGTGAGCCAAGCTTTCGTAGGCAGGCTCTGACCAACGGTATCTAAGACATTTACCGGAGTGCTTCTGGCAGAAAGCAGATTTTGAATTAAGGCTAACCGCTCACGTAATAACTTTTTTTGTGCTTCGTAAGTTTCTAGCTCTTTTTGAAAGGGGATGAGTCGTGAGATCTCTTTAGTAATCGATGCCAGCTGGGCCTCTAGTTCTTTTTTTTGTTCCTCATTTTTCTTAATTACGAAATCCTGATATTGGATAAACAAAACATGAGGAACGGCCGCACCGACTAGTGCGAGAAGCACTAAAACGATCGTGCCAAGCGCGGCGATTTTCCCACCGAACCCGCCTGAGCTCTGCTCGTACGAATCGGCGGGAGCGCGAGACGACGCATTTCTCATGCGCAAACGATCGAATAGTTTTTTTAGTGGGTTTTTTGGCCCTTTCCCCTGAAGGTCCTCTGTCCCCAAATCAATTCGAATCATCGGGTATCTCCCGGAATGCGAAGGGCAAGGCCAATAGCCACTGCGCCTAAATAGGAAAGCTCGCGAATCGCCTGTGCGCTCATTTTACGGCCCGTTCCCGCGATCCCCTGGACTGGATTTAGTGGGCGAACGGGTGCGGGAAGCGTTTCGGCAAGCAGATCAATCAAACCAAGGGTTCGCGAAGCCCCGCCGCACAAGTAGATCCCTTGGACCCCGTGTTCGGCTCCGTGCGAGATCGCAAAATCAAGGGTTCGGCTGATCTCATCCACAATTCCCTGATTGTAATCTCTGAGAACCGCCTCGACCGCATCCTGATCGGGCTGTTGAATTTTTAATCGTTCGGCGTCTTCAATTGAAATCCCCAGCCGTTCGCTTAGAAGCAAAGTGCAGCCGATCCCACTTTGGGGGAGATCGCGAGTAAAGGTGGTTTTGTCCCCCTCGACGATGGAAAGTTTAGTGCTGCCTGCCCCAAAATCGATAATCACATTGACCGACATTCCCGCATGCTCGCTAATGAGAACGCCGTAATTGAACTCAAACGAGTTACCCAATGCAAAAGACTGATTATCGATCACTTTGGGCACGAGTCCCGCCTCTTGAATAAGAGCTGACATTGACTGGATGTATTCCTTTTTAGCTGCCACTAGAAGAACGTCCATCATGGCAGCGCCTTCCGTCGAGGTCTGCTGACTGTTACCCAGTATGGCAAAATCCAAATTCACATCGTTCACGTTGAACGGAATGTACTGTTCGGCCTCCCAATAGAGTTGCTCCCGAAGTTCAGCTTCTGACATTTTTGCCACGCTAATCTTCTTCGTGATAATCGCATTCCCCGAGGCACCGACAGCAACGTTGCGAGAACTAAAATTTTTACTATCAAAAAGACTTTTTAATGCCTTGACCACGGCTTCTCGCTTTTTGATTTCCCCCTCTGGAGAGATGGCGTCCCACGGCAGCGGGATCCGATTGTAAGCGGCCAGGCGCGGAGAGTCGGCACTGCCAGTTAACTCCACGGCTTTTATGCCGGAAACACCGATGTCGAGACCGACAAGGCGCTTTTCAAACCACGAGCCGAAGATTCCCAAGGAGAAATCCCTCTAAGATGCCAATCAGCGAATAGGACAGTGCCGCTGTAAACTTTTTTGGAATGCGTTTTTGTTCTAGGAGACTAAAAGCGAACAAATGAAAAAGCCGAAGAGACTTTCATTAATTATAGCTCAAATACCGAGTCTGTGCAGAAGCCTCTTGAGAAGGCATCGGCCCGACCTAGACGCGCGGGGTCAGGGAGAGATCGATCTGTTCGCACACCCGAGTGTTTCCAAGAACATCTCCAAGGCGGGCGCCCGAACTAAGGACAAAAAGCAGATAGATTTCAAATCCGACTAAGGGGAGCGCCACAAGGATCCAAAAACCCCAGAAAGTGGGGATCGTGCCAAAGAGCACCCAAAGGAGAAATGGTACATTGCGAAAAAATGAGGCACCAAAAGAACAGGAAAGTCCCGTCGCGTCATCAATAACGCGAAGCCCAATAATTCTCTTTCCAATACTTTGACCCGCTCCAAAGGAATCTTGCAGCGCGCAGTAGATTCCCGCGGTAAGGATGGCCAAGGGGCGACCAATCACACTGAGTAGTAGGAAGATTGCAGAGGCCACCAGGCCGTCAATAGCCCGGGCTATGAAGCGGCTAGAGACCGGGCATTCGGCAACACCGGTGAGTACCGGGGTGCGTCGGCTGGTCAAGTCATCGTCTAGTTTCAAGAAGGCTCTCCTTATTCGGTTGACGGAAGACGCCAACTTAACTTTCAGTAGAAAAAACGTTGAAGCGGTATTAAAAATTATTGTATCGCCTATTGGATCGTTTGCTGAGAGTTTTCACCCGGCAAAATTAGGAGGTTTCATGGCTAGCGGAATGAATAAGGTATTTCTTTTGGGACGTTTGGGGACTGACCCCGAAATCCGGTACACGACCAATGGGGGAGCGGTGGCCAATTTCAATGTGGCAACCAACGAAAGTTGGACCGACAAGAGCGGTCAAAAACAAGAGCGCACTGAGTGGCACCGCGTTGTGGTATGGGGAAAGCTTGGAGAGCTTTGCGGGCAGTACCTTTCTAAGGGACGTCAGGCTTTTTTAGAAGGGAAGCTACAGACGCGCGAATGGACCGATAAGGACGGTAACAAACGCTACACGACTGAAATTGTGGCACAAAACGTTCAATTCCTGGGCGGCCCCGGTGACCGTGCCGGTCAACCCCAATCCAGCTCGGACTTCTCTCAGCAGCCTAGCGGCGGCGCCCCTTCAAGTTTTGAAGGCCCCGGTGGCGATACCGGCTTTCAGAAATCTCAAAGCCCAATTAGCGACGACGAAGTTCCTTTTTAGTCTATTAATTTAAAAGGATAAGGGTGTCTTGCCTAGAGTAAGGCACCCTTCCCGTTAATCCATCAGACCCGAAGTCACTGAGTCGGCAAGCAAACGACCTTTATCGGTCAATCGAAGCCGACTCCCCAAAAGATCTACCAGCCCCTCTTTTTTGAAGAGAGAAAATTTTGACCCGCTGATTGGAGAGAAGCCATACCGTGCTGTAAAGTCTGCCACTCCAATTCCCTCATTTTTTCGCAGCTCTAAAAAAAGGGATTCCAAAACCGTCTGACTTTCGGAAGTCTCTTCAAAGGCCGTTCCCTTGGCGCCAAGCCCTCCCTCAGAATATTGCTTGAGGTCAGCAATGTTTTTGCGGTGAAAAAAGCGGCCCTCAGAAAAAAAACGGCTTGCCGCGGAGGGACCAAAACCAACGAAATCGCCGCCTGACCAATAAAGAAGATTGTGTCGGCTTTCGGAGCCTGGCTTTGCAAAATTGGAAATCTCATACTGCTTATAACCTCGACTCGCCAATCCGCGAATTACCGCTTCGTAAAGATCTGCTGAGACATCCTCTGAAGGAAGCTGGGAAAAGAGGGCATGTCCTGGTTTGAGCGTTAAATTATAAGAGCTGATGTGGCGAGGTCCTAACGCTGCAATAACATCTAAATCAACCAACATCTCAGATTCGCTTTGACCGGGAATGGCAAAAATTAAATCGCAACTGAAGTTATCAAATCCCGCACTTTTGATCCTTTTCACCGCCACGGGTATCGCAGAGGCACTCACCCGACGGTCCAGTTTTTCAAGATAGCTTTGGCTAGTGCTCTGCACTCCAAGGCTTAACCGATTGATCCCCATCGTTTTCCACGAGGCTGCCTTGTCTTGAGTGACCGTCTCTGGATTTACCTCAATCGTGATTTCAGTCTCGGCATTAAGCGTCCACTCCTGGGAAAGCGCTTCGAGTACTTTCTCCAGCACGGCGCTTGGAAATAGAGAAGGGGTGCCTCCTCCCCAAAAAATTGAGGTCACCGGCGAATCTCCAAAACGGCTCTTCAAAACCGGTGACTCGCGCCGGATTTCACGTATCAGCGAATCGCCAAATTTGGCAAAGGTTGCCTCGTCGTAGTCTGTCGAAGAAAAAAAATCACAATAGGAACAACGGTGACGACAAAAAGGAAAGTGGACATAAATTCCAAAACCGCGGTCTCTGCTCATGGGGCCATGGGTATAGCTTCTTTTCACCCGTACAAAAAGGACACGTTTTCGCACCATAGACAAAAAGAATATCGATATAATTTCAAATGCTTAAACAGGCACTAAGTTTGCATTCTTTTATAACAGGGACTTTCATGCGAATTTTAAGCTTCACTGCGATTATCACCCTTTTGATTTTTTCCGCACCTGCTTGGGCAGAAAATGGCTCAAACCATTTCAATAAACTCCTGTACATGTACCGCCTCTACTACCTTCCCTTCAGCATCGACTTTCGCGAAGGACGAACTAAAAACGATATTCTTCCCTTTCGCGGGCTGACGGCCGAAGGAAGCGAACTGCTTTCTGCAGATGAGCTCACTGCACTCGATCATCAATGGGAAGAGGTAAAGGGAGGGTGGAAAAAACGAAGCCTTCTACTTAATACTTCGGTAACTGTCGGAGAAAAAGTTCAGGTCGCTCCCCGTATGTTTAGCCATAAGATCACCTTGTCCCGAGGGGCCTTAGACACCTTGAGCATTCCTGATCGGATCCAGATTAACGATTTAATGCGAGGGAAATCGACCGCAGTTCAGGCCGATTTCAAACAACTTCGTTTTTTGAAGTCGTTCATTGAGGAAAAAGACGAACACCGCCTTAATTTTTTTATTTTTTCTGCAAGCTGGTGTTCCAGCTGCCGGGAATACCGTTCTCTTTTAGAAAGTTATCTCAAATCCAATCCCCATAACGATGTGGTATTGCACTCCGTCGTTATCGACGATCCCAACCAAAAAATTTTTGAGAGCAAGATCCTCACAGAATTATTTCCTCACCCTGAGCGCTATTCGCACGATAGCATTCCCCGATTTATCGCAGTGGAGACGCTTCGGGGAAAACCCGTGGTTTACGAAGAGGGGGATGCCCTAGCCACATTTTATGAGCGGTATCTGAAACCCCTGCGAGGTTTTCTAAACAGCAAAAGCCTACTCTTCCGCGGACAACGGAGCATTGCCTCAGACCTCCCGTCGTCAGTTTCCGGAAGCCTTAGATCCGGCTCAATTCGTTGAGAGGTCGGCCGCTTCAATCCAATTTTTTGTATTCGATAAAAATAATTTCAAAGTCTTGCGCGCCTCGGGGCATGCGAACCGTCACGGTGTCACCGACTTTGGTTTTTAGTAGGGCTCTGCCAATGGGCGAGATCCAGCTGATTCGTCCGAGTTTGGGATCGGACTCATCGATGCCAACAATGGAGTAAGACTTCTCATTGCCGTCTTCGTCCAAAAGGCGAACGGTAGCCCCAAAGCGCACGGAATCGTTCACCTGGGTGGTCGGATCAATGGGTTCGGCGGCGTCAATCCGTTTAGTAAGAAACCGGACCCGTCGATCAATCTCTCGCAACCGTCGTTTCCCGTAAATATAATCGGCATTCTCAGAGCGATCACCGTTTGCGGCAGCCCAAGTCACGACGGTCACAATTTTGGGGCGCTCGAAATCCAAAAGATGCTTATGCTCCTCAAGAAGTCTGCGCAACCCGGCAGGAGTAATATAGTTCTTAGCTCCCGAAGGTAGCGGATCTGACTCTGCTGCGGTATCTTCAGCTTCGAGAGTGTCTTCGTTATCTTCCTTGGTAAACGCTTTGCTCATAAGATTATCTTGAAGAGGTTTCTCTCGGATTAAACGGCAAGGCGCGAAGTTTCTCTGCGCACTCCACCACCAATGGGTCTGGGGCGGAAGGCACCCGAATCATTAACTCCACCAACTGATCGCCTTTGCGCCCGGTCAACGAATTTTTCACGCCTTTACCGGCAAGCTTGAGCTTCTGTCCGCTTGAAACGTTCGCCGGAATTTTCATTGTGACCTGACCGTCAATAGTAGGAACCGCCACTTCAGCTCCCAGCACGGCTTCAGAAAAAGAGATGGGTAAGCGTGAAAGAATATTGTCACCCTCCCTTTGAAAAAGAACGCTCGGCTGAACGCGGATCTGAACGATTAAGTCTCCGTTAGGCCCCCCGTTCATTCCCGGCTGCCCTTGTCCGGTTAGTTTGATCTTGCCTGCATCAATGATTCCTTCAGGAATCTTCACGGTCAGTCGTTTGCCCCCGCTAAGCTGGAT
>JAYVQZ010000464.1:0-4089 GCA_043776735.1 Deltaproteobacteria bacterium
TGCCCCTTACGAAAAGGCGTTATACGAATCTCTGGTTGGTGCATTCTTAACGTCGGGTCAGCGCTGCAGCTCACTCAATCGTATTTTAGTTCACGACAAAATTTTTGATCGCTTTGTGAATGATTTTCACAACCTTGCAAAAAAAGCGCGTATTGATCACCCCATGGCCGATCCAGCCCCTTTCTTTGGACCGCTATTGAGCGAGTCTATTATGGAGAATTTTATTCGATTCCAGGGCATCGCGCAGCGTGAAGGCTGTGAGGAAGTAATGCGGGGCAAAGTTCTAGAGCGAGAGAGTCAGGGATATTTCGTCACGCCCAGTATCCACCTTGTTGGCCAGGCAGATAAGAAAAGCGTCTATCAAAAAAGTGAAATTTTCGGGCCAGACGTGGCGATATTCCGAGTAAAAAACATTGAAGAAACTCTGGATGTTTTAAATCTCAATTCCCATGGCCTTGTTGGATCAGTCTATTCCCATTCTCGAGAAGTGTGGCAACCGATTTTCGAAGAGGGAATTGCAGGAACCCTCTTTTGGAATTTGCCCTCTACGACTCGGCACTATCGCCTTCCTGTGGGGGGCCTAAAGAAGAGCGGAAACGCCAGGCCCATGGGGACGCACGCTTTGTATCAATGCACCTTAGTGACCGGTTCTTTGGAGAGCCAAACGGAACTCAATGTGAACGAACTTCCGGCCGAGACGCCGCGACTTGAGATCCAGGCTCCAGAACAATCATGAGGGGCACCACGGTTCTCTTTCGTGCTGACGTCACGGGAGCCGCCGTGCCTTTGCTTCCTGTGGTGCGTGCTCTTCGCGCGGCGGTGGAATTTTCTGAACTCCACCTTTTTCTTAAAGACGCTCCAGCCACTCTCTTTCAATTTGAGCCAGGTATCATGGTTCATCCCTTTTCTCAGATTGCCAAAAGGAATCGAAAAGAACCAAACCATTCCAGCCTAGGAATCTCAAGACCAGTAGAAACGTTAATAGATCTCTCGACGGCTCCTTCAGCAGAGGGAGAAAAATTGGCAGCCCTTCTAACGCCGGCACGAGTCTTTTCTCTGCACAAAGCGCCAGTGGAAAGCCAGCCTCTCGAAGAAGCTGAGATCTTGCGCCGTTTTTTGGAAAGCTGCTTTGAAACCCGTCTCTTTTACTCAAATTCAAATTTTTCAAAACTGCCGTTGCTCTCGCCTCTAGATTACGACGAGGCGCTTGAGAAAATGGGAACCAAAGCAGGCACGTGGTTAGGGCTAACCCCTTTCAGTCGTTCGGAGCGCCGTAGCCCGCCGATTCGCCGTTGGGAAAAACTGCTTTCCCACGTCAGCAAACACGGGCCCTTCCAGCGCTACTTCCTTTTTGGAATCCCCTCGGACTATAAACGGCTTCAACGTTTGAGACTGTCGGCTGCGGAACCGGAAAAGGTGGAGTGCGTTTTCCCTTCCACCTTTAGAACTCTCACTGCCTATTTGGATCGCCTCGATGGGCTAATTACGATTGATTCCGGTGCCCTTCATTTGGCGTATGCTCAAGAGGTTCGCACGATGGGAATTCTATCGGAGACAGAAATTGAACGCTGGCTTTCGCCCAAGCCGGGAAGCTTGTGGGTGCCACGCGGCGTGTTCCACCGTTTTCCTACTGCCCTAGAACTCTCTTGGGCATTCGATCGCTGGCAGACACCGACAGAGCCGCCAACTGCCTCGGCACACTGAATCCAAAATCCTTCTTGAAATGACAAAAATCACACCGCGTCAACAAGGGCGCCAATAAGCCCTCGTGTGGTAGAATGGGACAAAAGACTACACGCCAACCTTAGAGGGCCCCAATGGCTTTATCCAAAGGAAAAAGACTTCTCGCCGTTACTGGCATCGCCCTAGGACTCATCGGTCTAATGGGCAGTCTCGTCTTTTACTTCACCTTTTGGCGTGGTTCGCCGGGGGCGGATAAGGACATTCTTATCCCTCGGGGTTCTTCCATCACACTGGTGATCAACACCCTTCACGACGCCCACGTGGTTGAGAACAAGACCGCCTTCAAATACCTTTTAAAGTTTACCGGTGGCCAAAAAAAAATACGCGCCGGTGAATTTCGTTTCAAGACCAACATGCGTCTTCTTGACGCGCTCTTTGTCCTTTACCACGGAGACCCGATTCTCCATGCAGTTACTGTTCCCGAAGGATACAACGCTCGGCAGATTGCCCAACTTCTTGGTAAAGCGGGAGTGGGCAACGAGGAAAAATTTATAAGGTATGTTCTCAATCACGAAACGCCAAAAAAATATCACCTTACCAGCCCCACCCTGGAGGGATTCTTATTTCCTGATACCTATTGGTTCTCCAAGATCGATAATGAAGAGGTTATTGCAGGCAGGATGGTGCAGGAATTTTTTAAGCGGATCGATAGCAACTTTCGAGAAGAGGCTAAGAAAAAAGGATTTACGCTTGAAGAGCTCGTCACGTTGGCAAGTATCGTGGAGAAAGAGACGGGTAATCCCGAGGAGAGGGCTGTCGTCGCCTCAGTATTTCACAACCGGCTGAAGAAAAAAATGCGCCTGCAAAGCGATCCTACGATCATCTACGGTATTGAGAATTTCGACGGGGATATAAAATTTAAGGATATTCGTAAAGAACACCCCTACAACACATACACGATCAAAGCCCTTCCCCCTGGCCCCATCGCCAGTCCGGGATACGCGGTATTAATGGCGACCCTACGCCCGGCAGAGACGAAATACCTCTTCTTTGTGGGAAATAATTCCGGCAAGCACCTTTTTTCAGAAACGTATGCCCAACACAACAAGTACGTGGATCAGTACCAGCGTAAGAGAAATCCGATTGTAGCACCGGCTAAAGATGGAACAGGGACAGCCAAGAACGCCGCCAGGGACCCTAAGAGCAAACGGAAACTTGCCGGAAAAAAAGGACAGAAATGAAGCGCGCCAAGAAGCTCTCAGTTAACAAGCCTGACTCGTCGGAAGCGACGATAAAACCCAATCGCGAAACCGTAGTGATGACTGAACTCGTTTTGCCGTCTCACACCAACGCTTTAGGCACTATTTTTGGTGGCGTGGTGATGAGTTGGATTGACGTAGCCGGTGCTATTGCCACCATGCAGTACAGCCGCTCCCACGTGGTGACTGTTTCCGTGGACTACCTCCATTTTATTGCTCCGATCAAGACCGGTTTTACCGTCCGCGTGGAAGCACGGGTGACTTATGCTGGCACCACTTCGATGGAAGTGGAATGTCTAGTTTTCTCCGAGAACAGCATAACCGGAGATCGCAGACAGGCCACCCACGCCTATCTTACTTATGTTGCCGTAGATGAATTCAATCGCCCCCGCAAAGTCCCACCGCTGGTTCCCTCCACGCCTGAAGAAAAACGCAAGATGCAGGAAGCAGAAAAGCGTCGTAAGGCGCGGTTGGCTTTCAGAGAAAACGTCCAAAACTGAATCGTTTGAAGTTATGACCACCAGAGGGTCGAAGTGACATGTCAAACCTCAAGCGTTTGGGAGAGGACTTGCTCACCCGAAAGCGCCGGGGGCTAAGTCACCCACTGAGATTGTCAACGCCCTGAGGAAGGTGCTTTGGCGGGCCGGGCCCGTTTAGCTTTTTCTCCAACTCCACTGAAATCCCCACCCGAAGTTCACTTAGACCCGCTTACCAGCTACCAACTTTTCTAAGTGATCCACGATCGACTTCAACGTTGAACCGGGGCCGAAAATGGCCTCAATGCCTGCCGCTTTCAATGCCGGGACGTCGGCGTCGGGAATGATACCCCCGCCTACCACCGGAATATCCAATGCCTTCTTTTCTTTTAGCAACCGTAGGATTTCGGGAAAGACCTTCCCATGAGCACCGGAAAGAATACTGACACAAATCACATCGACGTCTTCTTGAACGCCGGAGTTTACGATCATCTCTGGGGTCTGGTGGAGCCCTGTGTAGATTACTTCCATTCCTGCATCGCGAAGGGCGGCGACTAAAACTTTGGCGCCCCGGTCATGGCCGTCCAAGCCCGGCTTAGCTACTAAGACTCGAATCGGCGGTGTCATCAATGGGTCGCCCCTTCTTTCTTAGCGCCTTCTTTAAATCGCTT
>JAYVQZ010000465.1:0-16020 GCA_043776735.1 Deltaproteobacteria bacterium
GCCGCTTGCCTGGCCCCCCTTAAAGGGAAGTGCCATTTTCTAGTGTGCAAGCATCCGCGCGCTAATCACACGTTTTCCGCCTTGACGCAATCGGGCATAACGGTAAGCGAGGAGTCGCTGATCGACGTCCTTCCTCTGGCCGACCTCTTCGTGGCAAGTGCTTCGGCCACCATTCGATGGGCGATTTCCTGTGGCATTCCGGTATTGAACTACGACCTCTACCGTTTCCATTACGGCGATTACGATCGAGCGGAAGCGGTGATCACCGTGGGGGATCGGAAGAGTTTTTCTCAGGCGTTGCACCGCATGGTGGAAGATGAGGGACACTACCGGGAGCTAAAACGGCGGCAAGTCGCCGACTCTCCCGCCTGGGGGAACCTGGATAGGGCTTCCGGGAAGCGGCTTTTGATGGTATTTACCGGGTCTGCTTCCCATACCAGATTAGGAGAATAGGCGTGATCGAGGAAAATTTTGTTGGTTCAGAGTTCGTCGATAGGCTTAAGACTGACCACGAAAACGCGGTTGATGTCATTATTCCACTAATCCATTCCAACCAGTTTTGGACGAAGAATCTAAACAGCATTTATCGAGAGATTCCCGTCAAACGCCTGTTGATTTCCGATGGCGGGTGCATTGATGATTCGCTTGTCCTCTTAAAGGACTTTCCCCGCGTCGAGATTTTCGATCATACGTCCTACACTTCCCTTGGCTATTGTCTTCGCAGCCTGATTGAAAAAGTTGAGACCGAGCATTTCGTTTACCTGCACTCGGACGTTTTACTGACTCCGGGGTGGTTTGACCAAATGTATAAACATCGTTCCGAGTACGACTGGTCCGAGTCAAGCCAGGTGACTTCGTTCTTCGTGAACATCCCCGTAGATTATACGAACTATCATCGCCCTTTGTCGGGAGGGCAGCTCGGTCGGCGGGCGGCTTTCGATCGAGTCTTACCCAAGATAGACGATGACTTTTTGTACCGAAACGAAGATCTCATCTTCGCGGAATTGATTAAGGACACCGGTGGAAAATACGGGAGAGTCGAAGAGGCACTTCTTTATCATCAGGTAATGAACAAACGCTCGCGGTGGGAGAGAAAGATTTCTCAATTTAGTATCTCGGTTACTAAGAGTCCTGAGGAGGAGATTCGGGAAGCAAACATGCAGGCCCGCGGTTTGGTTAAGTACGTACCTCCGAGCAACATTCAATTTAAGCACGGCGTAATTTACTCGCTTAGAACGTTGATTGATCTCGATCAGACCACTTACAAAGAGTTCATCGCTTGGGTGGCTACCACCCCGTACGGACCCGAATGGCAAAAGGTGCTTAATCGCGCTTTTAGCTACCATATTCGGGTGGCCCGCGAAGTTCGGGGACTTCTCCATACGATAATCTGGGTGTGGCGAACCACGTTAGGGCAGACCATGAAGTTTGCCAAAGCGGTCTGCGGTCGATGAGCGAAGGGGCGACAACACTTCGCGAAACAATAGAAAAAGACGGCCTACTCCTGTTGCGCAACGTCTTGGACCCCGCACTCGTGAAGCGCGCCAACCAGGAGGTCGAAGCCTTGTTGCGGACCGACATCGAGGAGCGGAAAAACGCCCAAAAGGAAACCGGGCGCTTTGAGGGCACCGCAGGGAAATCCATCGTGGACAACTCCAAGCAGATTCTCCTCGATATCTTTGCCAAGAGTCCCACCTTGGATGGTCTGGCCGAACAACTCCTCACCGATCCTCGCCTAGCGGAATTGGTCGAACAGACGGTAGGCAAAAATTTTAAACTGCGGGGTTATAACATACGCCACATGACCGGAGAGGCGGACAATTCCGCCATGGAGTGGCACCGCGACAATCGGGGAGAATTCAATTTCGCCATTCTGCTCAATGAGTCAGATCCAACCGGAGATGCCGCTACCTGCTACATTCCCGGGTCCCACTTGTACCCGTACTGCCCCTTCCAGACCATCCATCTTGCCTCACCGTACGCGGCATACCATCCCAAGATGGGCGTTTTCTCAAGGAGGCTTGCACGTTCGATAACGAAACGCGCTTTGGCCGCGCATGGAGGCCCGGGAGATGTTTACCTTTTTATTGGCGATATCTGGCACGGGCGACAGCCAAACCTGCGGGGCAATACCGGCACCGTCCTTTTTTTTGCGGTCTTTCCCAGCGAGATTGCGTTTCCTTCGCATTCCACGGTAGAAATTCCTCCCGCCGACGTAATGGAAAAACTTCCGCCCGGATTACGCAAGATAGTGGCGCACACAAGTGTGCTGCCAAACCACGATCGTTCCGCTTATTTGTACCGCATGGAAAAAAGACGGAAAAAAGCCTACCCTTTTACTCTGTGGCATTTAGCCAAGGTCGAACGATGGCTGCGAAACGCGCAAGGGCAGGGCATCGTTCTGGATAGGCTTAACCAACGGCTTCTTCCGCTAAAGCAAATCCTAAAGCCGATCATCGAGGGGGCGTGGCGGAACATCAAGAGGCCTCTGCGGGTCGTGAAAAAAATGGTCTTAATGGCGTTGCCCAAGCGAAGCTAGGAGAACCTCGTTTGGGCCGAATGGAAACGAAAGGTTGCTCAATTCCCTATTTCAGTCGATAAAAGCCTCGAAGCGGGATTTTGCAGGGTGAACATGCTATTATTCAAACAATTCAACCCTTTAACGAGGGTGGCCCTCGCTTGATGAGCATGCACGCGCTCAAGAAAAAAGTTCTGCTCGTCGTGCACACCAACACCTGGTTTATCGAAATGCACAACCTGGCGCTGCTGCTTCGCGATTCGGGGCGCTTTGACCCGGTAGTGCATTTCGCCCGAATTTACCCAACCACCGCTCGCGATATCGCAAAACTGGAGTCTGAGGGAATTGCCTATGAGATTGCCCCGCTTCCCGATTCCCGCAAGTGGCTAGAGTTTTTGGATCGCCTGCTCGGAAAATACTCATCGTGGCCGCTTTTGGTGGTGCCCGCAATACGGACCGCAAAAAATCTGATGATTAGCCTCTTTGAGATCGCCCACTACAAAAACCTTATCCGGAGAGAACGGGCCGAGCTCCTTGTAATGGCTGGAGATCTTGTAGGGTACAACACACCCGAGGTTGTCAGCGCCGCGCACAAAGCCGGAGTACCCTGTATCATTGTACCTTCGACAATGTCCGATGGAACGGAGCAGGCAGAGGCTTACTTCTTCGACGAGAGTTTCGGTCTGAACCGAAAGTTTAACCGCTTAGTCGCAAAGTGGTGGCCAAAGTGGAAGAAGCTCCACAAAGGAAAATGGCTGGTTCGCCTACCGGGAGAGCAGATTATCCCCCGGGAACTACTGAAAATTTCGCCGCCTTTGCCATGGGTATCGAGCAGCTCGCTCGCCGATCGCGTGGCTGTTGAGAGCTCGGCCATGTGGGACTACTACCGACGCTGCGGTATCGCACCGGCACTCCTGCGCCGAACGGGGACACTCGCTAATGACGTAATGGCTAAGGTAACCAAAAACCGGGAACCCTTGCGCCGGTCGCTCATTGAGAAGTTGGGATTAAATCCCAAAAAAGGGATCATTCTCACGGCGCTTCCGCCCGACTTTCTTTACATGCCCGGGGGTAGGCCCGAGTGTGAGTTCCCTGATTATCTTTCCTTAGTAAAATATTGGCTCTCAGTTCTCGACGGGCTCACCCATTTTAATACCGTGATTAGTCTCCACCCCAGCGTGGAGGCAGCGGACTTTAGATACCTCGAGACCCCCCGAGTTCGGATCGCCACAGAACGAATCGTGGAGCTTCTTCCTTTGTGTGATTTCTTTACGGCGTCTGTGTCGAGTACAATCCGTTGGGCCATTACCTGTTCAAAGCCGGTCGTAAACTATGACGTCTACCAGTATCATTACTCCGATTTTACCGCAGTAAAAGGGGTCCTTTTTGTCGACAAAAAGGATAATTATCGGGAGGTGCTTGAGCGTATCGATACCAACGAGGCGTATCGCATACATTTAAACTTGGAAGTTAGCGCTGAGGCGGAATACTGGGGCTGCCTGGATGGGGCCGAAGGGGAGCGAATGCTGTCGCTCTTCGATGAAGAAATTGGGCGGTACCAGTCCGTTCGAAATCAAAAGCTACGGACAGCCAAAATGTTTTCGAAGCCCTAAAGTTCTCGACCTGCAGAAGCACTCAACCCCCGACAGGTTAAAGTTCTTCAATCGCCCATTCGCCCCTTTTCTTTTGAGCGCAAGTTAAGCGAGCTTCTGAATGCGTAAATCGAAGACGATAACTTGCCAGGAGATTGCTTTCAAAAAGCGGCTGGGCCTCAACCCCAGAAGGGGTATTTTTCAAGAGCGAGTCCAAGAACTTTCCCGATCCGGTGCCTCGGTCCACAACGAGATAGCGAAATCCACGTTGGTTCAGGAATCCCCAGAAATTTTGAGAATTGTAGTTCTGTTCCTCCCATTGGGGGGTTCCGGCACATTGTATAAGATCCCCGCGAAGGTAAAATAAGTACTCTGTTGTCGAAAAGACACGCTCTCCATAAGCGGCCGTAGAATTTATCGCCTCCATAGGAGCGCACCAAACCGGCTTGCTGTCGCACGTCCGAGCCGCCCCAGTAAAAATAGCAAAGGCATCCCCCACAAAATACAGGGCTCTGGACCAACTAATTACGGACAGGAGCGTGAGCCCACAGGCGCCAAGGAGAACGAAGTCTAGCGTTCTGGATTTTAGCTTTAGGGAGGCATTCTCAGCGGCGCGCGCAGCAAGCGGAATGCACATGATGAGAGACGCTAAGAAATAACGTGTCACCACCTTATCGGGAGAACTTCTCGTATAGAGAAAAATAGAGACCCAGGCTCCCAGGGTGAGCGGGATTAGCTTGCTCCTCAAGATTGGTTTAGGAACGGAAAGAAAAAAAGAAAGAGGAAGAAAGGCAAGAACGATTGGAGAAAGATTTCCATACTCGGCAAAGTATTGACCAAAGGTTACCGCAAAGGGATAGGTCAATTTGATATGAAGAATTGTCGAAGGACCGTACCAGGGATCTTTGACCCAGCTAAAGTATTTTTCGGAGTTTGGATAGAAGGGTGCCAAAGGGGCGCCCAGTAAAAGAGCGTTTTTGATTACAGTCGAAAGACCGGCGAGAAACATTCCAGCGGAGATCGGAACCATACTTCGAAGAAGAAAGATAAAGGGTTTTCTATAGGTTGATGCGCTGAAGAAAGACCAAGCTACCATTACCAAAATACCGGGCAAAAGTGTCAGGCCGTACGAGAGTTTACCGACAATCCCCCACCCAACAAAAAGCCCAGCTAGGAGAGCGGCTCTAGCAGACTGGGACTCCAGGAAAATTACCATCCAAAAGTAGGCAGCAATCCCCATGGCGCATGGAAAAAGTTCGATTTTGCCTTCACCGACCCACGCAATCATTGCGGTGGAACTAAAAAATGCGGCAAGCGCGATCCACAACCCTTGGGTTCCTAGCCCAAGCTTGCGACAGCAGCCCCCAAACATTACAGCGCTTGCCAGATACGTTGGCCAGCTAAGAAGCTGCGCAGAATCTGCTCTTCCCACCAACATCAAGCCTGCATAATGCATCTCTCCTAACAGCCCCAAACAAGCCATCGTCGGATTTAGTCCAGAGACGCTCAGCCGATGGGAGGTCGCCATTACCTTGGGAATAAGCATGTGAAAAAACATCGAATCGCCCGAGAGGGGTCTGGCAATGGAAACAATCCCATAGAGGGCCCACACGCAAACTACCCCAACGAGTACCTGCAGCGGCCACGATTCGTTACGAAGTTCTTTTAGATGTTCGCGCAATTCACGCGTCAGGCTTGGCCATCTAATCGTGAGACTGGACATGGAAATCCCGATGAGAAGGACTGGTACCACCTCTCCCAGGTCAAACAGACCGGAGAGACCAAGCGCCAACCATACAACTGACAAAAACCCCAAACCCAGCAAGAAGCCACTTGCTATTTCGTTGATCGCAGAAATTCGATCAGCGGGCGCATTTCTGTTGATTCCAAGGTATCTCTGAATCCATAGGCCCCAACCCAAACAAGAAAAGCAATAAAGAAAAAGCGCCCCTAAAATCTTGATGGCAGCCAAACTTAATTTTCCCATTTTCTCATGAATGTAATGGTGCAGAGAGGCGAACTACCAGCCAATGGCGAATTCCTGAGACGGGTAGATGCATCGCTCGCCCCAACGAGTTGATCAAGGCATCCGGGCCATAAATGAATAACTGAGACCCAACAATAAAAAGAACCCAAAGGTAAAATAGCCCTCGCAAGAATTTGGAAAAGCTTCGAGCAGCAAAAGAACGATAAGATTCTGTGCTCAAGGGGATGTTCCATTGGCTAGCGCCAAAGTTTGAGCAATCTTTTTCCCCGCGTCTCCTTCGCCGTAAATTTTATGGGAACCCACACGTGCACCCAAGGCCCAATGAACGCTTTCCAAAATCTGCTCAGGGCCTCCTCCCGCAAGTTTCGCCGCTCCGGCCGAGACAAGTTCCATCCATTCAGTCTGTTCACGAAGTAGCACGCACGGCTTGCCCGCATAGTAGGCTTCTTTTTGAAGTCCTCCTGAGTCTGTAATAACCGCATGGCACTCGTTCAACACCCCAAGCAACTCAAGGTAAGCAAGCGGCTCTATCATGGTCACATTTGAAGGAACGGCCAGTTTAAAAAACTCCATACTTTTCTTGGTTCGGGGATGGACAGGGAAAATAATTTGTTCCGAGAGTCGGCTTAGAGCATCCAAGATCTCTCGCAGCCTAGCTTCATCATCAGTGTTTGAAGCACGATGAAAGGTAACAAGAACAGTTTTGCCGGACCTCTTTTTAACGTGGGACGGCCATTCGGCGTTACTGGAATTTCCCAGAAACGCGTCATACATTACGTCTCCGACATTGGAGACGTTTTTTTCAATCCCCTCGCGCTTGAGGTTTGCCACGCTGCTTTCGGCACAGCAAAAAAGGATAGAGGATAGGTGATCGGTGAGGACGCGATTGACCTCCTCTGGCATTGTGCGATCAAAACTTCTTTGTCCCGCTTCCACATGAGCTATCGGAATATTGAGCTTAGCCGCGGCAAGTGCTGCTGCGAGGGTAGAATTTGTGTCGCCATAGACGAGAACCCAATCGGGCTTCCGCTTCAAGAACTCCACCTCTAGGCCGATTAACATCTGTCCGGTATTGAAAGCATGGCTCCCAGAGCCGACATTAAGATTGATGGACGGTTTCGTCAGGCCAAGTTCATCAAAAAAAACCTGGCTCATTTTCGGATCATAGTGCTGGCCCGTATGGATAATTTCCTCCTGAATGGGAAAGTCTCTAAGGGCCTTGCTGACTATGGCGGCCTTAATGAACTGGGGCCTGGCGCCGATAACAGTTAATAGTTTCACTCCCAAAAAACACCTTCCTCCTCAAAGGCGAGTAGCGCCAAAAAAGTCTAAAATATCCGAAGCTCGTTTTTAAAACCTTCATTTTGGATCGTCCCTGGCGTCTCGTCCAATCCACGCGAAACGGAACCTCTGTGATAGTCATCCCGAGCAAGGTCGTTTTAAATAACACCTCCGCTGCGCACTCAAATCCGAGGGAATCCACCATCCTAGGGCCAAAAGCCTCATGGAGCCTCATGATCGCGCGGCCTCGGTAGATCCTATAGAAACATGAAAAAGTCGCCAGCCCTCTCAAGCCTAGAATTAGTTTGAAGAAGAAATTAGCACAGTGACTCAGGAAGAGCCGGTAGCGAGTAGCTCCAGAAAATCCCCCCCCGTAAAGGTACGGTGATGCTAGAACGAGATCATCGTCTTCTTCGGTCCGCTGTAGCATGCGCTTAAAAACTTTGGGTTCGCTGGTGGCGTCCCCTTCAAGAGTAATGACAAGGTCGTCGGGTTCGAGCCCGTTTTTAATCAGATAGCTAAAAGAAGTTTGAAAGGCGGCTCCGGGACCTTGATTCTGAAGGTGGGAAATTACATTGAGATTATCCCGCCGAGCGTTCGAAAGTTGTTTTACCGTATCATCGGTTGATCCATCATCAATGAAAATAAAGGAAGTCTTCTTAGCGATAGAGCTTACCATTTCCTCGAGTCGATCGAGATCTCTCAGCACTCTTGGAATGTTTAAAGACTCATTGAAAACAAAAAAAATAAAGTAGACATTACTTTCTCTGAGCAAGCTTCACTCTCCTGGCCGATTGCCATTCAATGGTAATGGGGAGGCCATCTTCGAGAGTCCAATTAGCTTTGAACCCGAGAACTTCCTTTGACTTTGTAATGTCCGGAACCCGTCTCATGACGTCTTCATAATTTCCAAACGTCTTGTAAGGAATGAAGTTAATGCGGGGTTCGTCATTGGGGTGGATTATCCTGGAAATCAGGCACGCCAAATCATGAATGTTAATCTCGCGATCGTTGCCGAGGTTAAAGACTTCGCCCAACGCAGCCGGGGATTCGAGCACCTTAAGCAAGCCATCCACGTGATCCGCTACATAAGTAAAAGAACGGGTCTGCTTTCCGTCCCCGTGCACGGAGATCGGCTGGCCATCCAATATCTGGTTGATGAAGACCGATTGAGGCCCCCCCCACCAAGTCAAATTCTGATTGGGGCCGTAGCCGCCAAAAAAACGAACGATGCTGAACTTGAGGCCCCGTCTCTCGGCTTCGGCAAAAATCAACTGCTCGTCAAATGCCTTGCTGATGGCATAAGCCCACCGTTGGATTTGCGGGGGGCCGAGTACTAGATCATGGTTCTCCGAAAATGGAATCTTTGGGTTTTTTCCGTAAACATCGGAAGTAGAGGCGAAAATGAGTCGGGCGCCCGTTTTTACGCAGGCTTCGATAGCGTTTACGGTGCCCACTGAATTGATATTGAGCGTATCGTAAGCATTTCCAAAACGAGGGATCTTAAATGCGGCTAAATGGTAGATGACGGCGCATGACTCCGCCGCCTTCAAAATGGCACTGGCATCCAGAACGTCGCCGTGGATGAGTCGGAACCCGCGATGGCCGCTGATTTTCTCTATGTTCAGTAAGTCACCTTGGGAAAGATTGTCGAGGCAAACGACTTCGTGGCCTCGCCCAAGTAGCGACTCCGTGAGATTGGATCCAATAAAACCCGCTCCACCTGTAACCAGCACTCTCATTGGTGATCCTGCTCCTGATAAATCCCAGCAAGTACTCTTAAGGTCTTTAAACTCTCACGGCCCGTAATCGCCTCAGGATGATTGGGCTCTCGAAAAAATCGGACGAGCCTTCGATAATATTCTGCATGCCCGCTACCAAAGTCCGCTACTGGATTACGATTCAGTTCGTCAGCTTCTGAGACAACAGACGGATCTTCGGCTCGACAGATTTCCAACTTATTGAGCCCCCTCCCATCAATTTTTATCGTCGCTTTCTCGCAAATGAAGGTAATGCTACCTTCAATGTTTTCGGGGTAGGCTACCATGGTAACGGCCAAGACTCCGATGGCCCCCGATTTAAACCGAATCAATAGGGCGCCAGAATCCTCACACTCAATTTTACGTGCGAAAGTAGCCACTTCGGATTTCACATGGTCCACTTCACCACCGAACCACTGGACGACGTCAACATAATGGCATGCCTGGTTCATGAAAGCACCGCCATCTGTGTCCCGCCTTCCTCGCCAGCTTTCCGTATCGTAGTACGATTGTGGGCGGTGCCAAAACACACTAGATTCGATCATATAAAGTTTGCCTAATAGTCCTCGGTCGAACCATCCGCGTATCTTTTCAACCACGGGAATATAGCGATTCTGATTTACTACAAAAAGAGGGAGGCCCTTGCTTTCAAAATATTCAACCACCTGCTGCGCTTCTTCGAGGTATACCCCGAATGGTTTTTCGGAGAGGCAGGCCACTCCGGAATCGGCACATTGCCTGGCCTGACGTGGGTGAAAACCAGAGGGGGTAGCCAAAACAACAAGATCGAGTTGCTCCGATTCCAGCATTGATTGAAGTGAGGAAAAGCCCTTGGCTCCCCATGCCGTTGAGACGGCAGTAGCTCGATCCAAGTTTGGGTCACAGATGGCTGACAGCTGGTAGGCTGGTAGGTTTTTTAATGCATCCAAGTGAAACTGTGCGATGCGTCCACAGCCTGCCAGTCCAATACGAATTGGGTTCATTTGAATCTCTTTTCAAAGGATTCCCGTATTTCCAGCGCATTCATCTCCGTTGGTTTCGAATCCATCAGGCGTTAGACCTAGGCGGAGGCGCTAAAACAGCAGTCGAAAGCGTATACACTTTATTTGACGCAATCTTTCGGAAACCCATCGCGTTTCTAGTATCAAAAATGAGGGGAGCAAGCTCAACTATTTGTGCATAAGGAAATTCTGAATGATCCGTGATGATGGTCACAATATCTGAATTTCGCATTAACTCGTCTGTCAATTTCTGGGTGGGTATGGACGGCCCGCTGTTGCCATGCGTGAAATCATGCTCTCTCATCCAAAATTCTGGAACAAAGGGATCCACAACAGTCACTTGCGCTCCCGCCCTGGTGAGATGTTCGTAAATACGAACAGCTGGGCTTTCTCGCGCATCATCAACATCTTTCTTATATGAAATACCCAACTGAAGAATCCTGGTTCCACGAAGAGGCTTTCCGAACTTGTTTAGAATTTCCCCTATCTTGGAGACAACCACCCGAGGTTGATTTTCGTTTATCTCTCCTGCAAGTTCGATGAATCGGGCGTGAAGATCGTACTCTTTCCCTTTCCAAGCCAGATAATAGGGGTCCAACGGAATGCAATGTCCGCCCACACCAGGGCCCGGCCAGAATGCCTGAAATCCATAAGGCTTTGTCGCAGCCGCCGCGATAACTTCGTAGACATCAATATTCATTTTCTCACAAAGAGTCGCAAGTTCATTAACAAGAGCGATATTGACGGAGCGATAAATATTTTCGAAAACCTTTGTCATCTCTGCCACACGAGGAGCGGAAACCTGGATCACGCTCTTAACAAACTCCTCGTAAAAACGAGTCGCCGCTTCTAGACAATCTGCAGTAAGACCTCCAACAATTTTGGACGTATTGGCAGTATTGAAGACCCTATTTCCTGGATCTACTCGCTCCGGAGAAAAGGCGAGGAGAAAGTCTCGGCCAATCTTCATTCCAATTTTTTCAAGTCTGGGAAGAATAATCTCTTCGGTAGTCCCAGGATAGGTGGTGCTTTCTAAAATGACGAGTTTTCCTGGGCAAAAATATTTGCAAATTTCCTCAGTCGAATTAACGATATAAGAAATATCCGGTTCCTTGGTCACTGTGAGTGGGGTAGGAACGCAAATGACGATGATATCCGCATCCTGAATGGACTCAAACCCAGTGGAACACTGGATGCTTCCCTTTTTTACAAGCTGTTCAAAATCGAGATCGTGAACGTCTTTAATGTAGCTCTTGCCCACATTGACTTGATCACAGCGGACCTTATTCTTTTCGATTCCCCTCACTTTAAAGCCACACTTTGCGGCTTCAACGGCTAGGGGCAATCCAACGTAGCCAAGGCCGACGATGGATACCTTTGCGGTGTGCTGATTAATCCGATTAAGTAGCGCCTCTTTCATAATAAGGATGGTTGAGTGTCCTGATTGGGGAGCCCTGATTGGATTTTGCTTACTTCTTCAGCATTCAGTGTGTATTGGCGCTTGCACTCAACGCAACTTGCCAGCTTCGAGGGGAACTTGAGTGGAATTCCGCATTCGCAAACCCAGCCAATCCTTTTTGCGGGAACCCCCCCCATGATGGCGTACGGCGGAACATTTTTGGTAACCACCGCTCCCGCCCCCACCAGCGCCCAATTGCCAATAGTTACTCCGCACACTATTGTCGAGTTTGCCCCTATGCTGGAACCAAGTTTGATGCGGGTCTGGTAGTAATCTTTGCTGGTGTTTCGAGGAAAGGCGGACCGAGGGGTCTTGATGTTTGTAAAAACAGCGCTTGGGCCACAGAAAACGTAGTCTTCCAAGATCACGCCCTCGTAGAGCGAAACGTTATTTTGAATCTTGACGCCTTTTCCAATGGTTACGCCATTAGCGACGTATACGTTTTGACCTAACGAGCAATTCTCGCCAATCTCAGCCCCAGCCATTACATGGCTAAAGTGCCATACCTTAGTGCCCTTTCCAATACGGGCTCCTTCATCCACGATCGCTGAAAAATGTGCAAAGTATTCCGGCATATTACCACCAAGAGTCGATAAGTAGCTTCCAGGAAAAGGAAAGTCGAGAGCTAAAACCAAAAGGCGTGGAAAATTAAAAAAGGCGGATTAACCTTTGCTGGCCTTAGGATCCGGAGCCTAAGTGTGCGCAGTATGGCTAACTTAACTCCTCGCAATTCCACTCACTTTCCAGCATCACTAACGAATTGTAGGAAGGGCGTTTGCCTTCCATAATAAAACTGTCGATCTCGCGGGCCTGAACATGAAATTCCGTCTGTTTCTCGCCATCGAGATGGTGATAAAGCTCAAGCGTTTCGGCATCACGAATCATGGCGTTCAACCGGTAAATCCCCGGAACCAGGTTTGGCTTCGAAAAGGTGGCGCTAATTCGGTAGCGTCGGCCGGCCTTGAGGCTGGGGATTCGAATCGTCTTATTGGAGATATTCGATTCGTACACCACGTTATACGGATAGATACTAGGATGAGAAAATCCGAGCCCGATCTGAGGTTTCCGGATGTCGGTATTCGCCTCAAATTCGAAGTAGATTTGTAAGTCGTCTCCCACGAAAACCTTTTTTACCAAGTCGCTGCTACCGCTTTCGAGGCCAGCGCCAATAAAGGTGACCGAATCCGTCTTCATTCCACGCTGCTGTTCGCCCTCGTAGAGACCCTTGAATTCGCGTTGCTCGGCAGCGTGCTCCGTTTCCCGGCTCAAGGAGCGATATTCCGAAACGACGTCTAGCGCGCTGCCTTGGGTGTAAATGGTGGCATCGCGAAGCAAAATGGCCCGGTCACAGATCGTTTCGATCATATCCATGTTGTGCCCGACAAAAATAACCCCGCGAGCGGCACGTCGCAGTTCGGAAATTTTGCGGAGACACTTATTCTGAAAACTCATATCGCCCACCGAAAGCACTTCGTCGATGAGTAGAATATCCGGCACGCAATGAATAGCGATGGCAAAGGCCAGGCGGGCGTGCATGCCCGACGAGTAGGTAGCTACCGGGGCATCCACGAAAGTGCCGATATCGGCAAACTCGATAATGGGATCTAACTGCTTGGCGATCTCGGCCTTTTTCATGCCCAGAATAGTGCCGTTAAGATGAATATTTTCACGCCCGGTTAGGTACGGATGAAATCCAACCCCAAGCGAGATGAGCCCACCCACGTGCCCGTTGAGTACGACGCGGCCAGAATCGGGAGGAAGTATGCCGTTCAGTACTCTGAGTAAGGTGGACTTACCGGCACCATTGGCCCCGATGATTCCTAGAATTTCGCCTTTTTGTAAAGTGAAGCTGATGTCCTTGAGAGCCCAAAATTCGTCTGGTCGCAGCACCGAAGAATTCCGGCTCCTACCAAATACAGCCTTGGCCGCATCGCTTACCCCGTAACTCATGCTCCTTTTCAAGCTTTTGCAGAACTTTTTGTAAACGTGTTCAACTTTTATGAGGGGTTCAGCCATCAGGATGTCCGCACTACAACATTCTTTCGATGACCTTATCTTCGGTCACATGAAAGATTCGCCAAGAAATAAAAAAGACAACGAAGGAAAACAGGACCGCGCAGCAATACTGAGGGAACTCTTCAATGTGCCCCTTAACGATAAGATCTCGGGGAGCACTGATCAAATAGGTGAGCGGATTCCACTTCAGAATCATCTGCAGATAGACATTTTGGAACTTGGGAGAATAGATGACTGGAGTCACCCAAATCATAAGGCCCATGGCGATGTCGGCTATTCTCGTCAGCTCGGGGGCCACCACCGTAAAAATAGAGGTTACCAGTCCGATTCCCGCACCTAGAAACAGCAGCGGAAGCGCTACCATCGGAAGAAAAATAGATTTCCAGCTCGGGATTACACCCATGCAGGCCAAAACAACGAGATTAACGCCGATAGCAATGAGCGAGTTTGCAACGTGCTGGGCAAGCTGTTTTACCAACAGCACTTCATGCGGATACTTCACTTGATTGATGATTCCGGCTCCTGCCGAAAGGGTTCCTTGACCGGCGGTATAAAAGCCCATGTAAAGAGTCCAAATAGTCGTACTCAAAAGCACGTAGGCCGGATACGGCATACCCACGTCGCCCGGGTTCAAAATGCCTGCGGCGTTGATGAAAATCCAGGATAGAGCCGCCATTACCGGCGACACGAATAACCAAGTCATCCCAAGATACGACTTGCGATAGCTTGCAAAAAAATCGCGCTTGAAGAGAACAAAGATCATCTCCCGATAGGAGACGATATTTTTAAAAATGGTTAGGCAGGACTCAATGAAGCCAAGCTTCTCGCGCGAGTTAGGCTCATAGATTGTAATGGATTTAGTAGCTGCCATTTGGGATCAACGGACATGTAAACTAAACAACAGTAGGAGTGTCAAGAAGACCTCGTAGAGGGGACCGCTTCCGACCCCGGTTAAATAATTAAAATCATTTATTAAATTACGACTTCCTGTTCTGCCCACCTACGACTATTTTTTAAAGTAAGGGCCTTGCGTTCATTCCTAGCCAAATCCGAAGCTTCGCTTGCTTGGTCGAAGGACTAACCAGTATGCTTAGACACGTGAAAATTTTAATTACCGGGGCGGCAGGGTTTGTGGGGTCAGCAGTCTGTCGAAAGCTGGCCCGAGTCGGTTTTTCCGTTACTGGGATTGATAACCTCAATAGTTATTATGACGTGAAGCTGAAAAAAGCGCGGCTAGACACTCTCACTGGCTTTTCCAACTTTCATTTCCACGAGCTCGACCTTACCCAAAAGGACCGGCTTTTAGAGTTCTTTACAAAGGCGTCGCCAACTCGTGTTATTCACCTGGCGGCACAACCCGGCGTTCGCTATTCCATTACCCACCCTCACGCCTACGCCGACGCTAACCTGGTTGGGTTTCTCAATATTCTGGAAGCTTGCCGCCATCAAAAGACGGAGCATTTGGTCTATGCCTCCTCAAGCTCGGTCTATGGGGCTAACCGAACACTGCCCTATTCCGTGGACCAGAACGTTGACCACCCTCTCTCGCTGTATGCCGCGACTAAGAAAGCCAATGAGCTGATGGCCCATTCTTATAGCCACCTCTATCAGCTTCCGGTGACCGGCCTGCGATTTTTTACCGTTTACGGCCCTTGGGGCAGACCCGACATGGTGCCTTATAAGTTTTGCCTCAGCATTCACAAGGGCGAGCCGATTGAAGTCTATAATTTTGGCAAACACAGCCGCGACTTTACTTTTATCGATGATATCGTAGAGGGCATCTGCCGGGTGCAAGAAAAGCCAGCCAAAGCTGACCCCCTGTGGAATCCTAAGAACCCCTCCCCCGCCGCTAGCAGCGCCCCGTATCGCATCTACAACATCGGCAATAGCAACCCGGTGCCACTCACGCGAATGATTGAGCTCATCGAAAAAGAGATGGGGAAAAAGGCAGAAAAGAAAATGATGCCCTCTCAGCCTGGCGATGTGGAAGAGACTTTTGCCGATATTTCCGCTCTGGCCAAAGACTTCGGCTTTGCGCCCCAAGTAACGATCGAATCAGGCGTTGCCAAATTCGTTGAATGGTTTCGCCAGTACCACGGGAAATGACGAGTTCCCCAATTTAGAATAGACTCCACCGGCAATATCAAGAGAGGGAGTTACTATGTTTGATGGATTCTTATTGGGAGCCGCCTTAGGACTTGTGATTTGGGTGGCCTTTCGCGTGATTATTCCAGGCCTCTACACGGTAGACCAAAACGAGAGAGCGATTAAAATCTCTCTGGGCCGAGCGGACCGTTTGGGTCAGGCGAATACTTCCCAAGACCCCATTAGCCAAACGCTGAACGAGGAAGAACGACCCCGCTACACTTATCCCCAGCTAAGGGTCATCTTGCCCGGCGGCCCCTA
>JAYVQZ010000466.1:0-15939 GCA_043776735.1 Deltaproteobacteria bacterium
GAAGTGAAAAAAATAGCACCCAGATAAATTTCATGTTTTCGCCTTTTGCCGTCTTCATGGTGTGACCCGCGGATAATCGCTAAAACCGTTCTCCACGAAACCTATGGACCAGTGGCGAGCCCCTGGCCAAAAGAGTTTAAGACGATCCGGTTCTTCAACAAAACCGGTAACCAATCTAGGCTCGTCCCCATCACCCTTTTCAGCCGTCCAGGAAAGCGATCGTGTGTAAAGATCATAGGTGCCTTGACTTGAATGCATCCCCATCGAAACTCCGCCAATCAGGACAAGTCGATAATCCACTTGGTAAATTAAACTGCCCTGCATAGGTCCCCTGGGCTGTTTGGGAACTAGCGTTTTAAACTTCCAACGCCCGGGGCTATTATCCTCGGGCCCTTGGAAATTTCCTGAAACGGTAGCAATGGTCTTTGCCGCCGAATCAAGGGGGGGAAGGCTTGGGCCTTTCATGACTTCGAACGTTCCTACCCTACCAAAACCTCTGGAATACCAGACACCAGTGATAACGCCTTTTTTCCAATCTATTACTTGAAGTATGGCGTCTGATTCCTCGCTGTCTAAAAGATAACCAAGAACGAGAGAGGATGCCCGACGGTCGAAGGCGTTGGTTAATAGCGGAGCATCAATTCCGCGGCCAAAGTACTGCACCGATGAAACCGAGACGAAGACCTCATTTTGGTTATGGGTGTTGTCGGTCGAGATGGACGAGATAACTTTTAATTGAATGGGCTGGTAACGATTTAAATACTCATGGTGCAAGTATCCAAAGAAAGTTCCGCCCATAGTGGCAGCCAAGTCCTTGACGTCGTTGGGTCCTGACGGGGGAAGCGGCTTTAGTTGATCTTCAGAGGCAGAAAGCGAAAACTCTCTAGGGTAAATCTTAAACTTCGACTGGGTCGTATCCCGGACTTTTCTAAATGTACATTTTTGCGGCTTGTCCGAGTCGATGGGGATGAGGCAGATGAGGTCCTCACCCTCTCGCGAACATTCATCGTTTCTTCGCTTCCCCTTTAGATAGAGTTTCCCCTGGAAAAAATCGTACGATCCTTCGGAGTAGGCACGAATTAGGCACCACCGCTGCGTGCAAAGCTTTCCCGAAAGGCCGATTCCAGCGGTGATACGGTAGTGATGAAGTCCTGTAGTAGGAAGCGGTGTCTCGGGCGTTAGTCCTTTTGCGCTTTCTATCTGCAGAACTGCATTTTCACGCCCACATTGCCCTTCATATTGACCGGAAAGGGAGGGCATAAGCTTTTCCGGCGAGTCCCAGTCGGCAGGCCCGTCCCCTCGATATTGCAAATAGATTTTGCCGGTGACAGGGGGAGTTGAATTTCGAATCTCAACAGTGCCTTCGATCTTTGGCCTTAAGCCGCCGGTAACCGTGGCACGAACTACCATTTGGTTCTTGGGCTCATCGAGCGTTAAGACGCCAGCGTACCAATCATACTGAAGGTCGTCGAAGGTCTCGACTTCATACTCGGGACTCAGATACCCCCCAAAACTCAATTTAAAAGTAAGCCTAAGAAATTGAAAATCCTTAACGGAATTGGGCTTTACGTAATAGCTATCCATTTTTAATGCGATGGCGTCACTGGCACCTTCTATCTTTAAATACCCGGCCCATTTGCCTACCTTGATCTCATTGACGCCAGGGTCATTTGCAAACGACGGTCCGGAAAAAAAGAGACTCAAGCTCACAAGTAGGAATGGAAGAGTTTTATTCATACGGTCCTCATATCGGATTCGGCTTTGGAGGTCTTCCGCCACCACCAGGGCTGGGCTTTGGAGGTTTTCCGCCGCCGCTTCCACCGCCCGCTGGAGGTGGCTTAGGGGTTACGGGAATTTCTGGCACTTCAAGTTCAGGAGGCTTAATTGGCGGCGTGACGGCCGGTGTGGGTTCAGGGAGATCGGGCGTTTGGGGCGGCGCAGGTGGTTGAACGGGCTCAACAGCTTGATCGAGTCGCACTTGAGTTCCTGTCTGAGGCTCGTCCTTTTTTATCGGTGCGGAACTCGGCTTTCGCTTCAACGCTGCTAGTTCTTTTTTGGGTTTTTTAAACCTCCGTCGACAGACTGGGATTCGTAGGTGTGCTTGGCTCAGTCCGTTCACCAAGTCTAATGCCAGCTCCTGCTGTCTGAGTTTAATTTCAGCAATTTTGACGTCTAGCGCGGCAACCGTTGCAGCGGTCCGTAATTGCTCAAATTCATCTCGGGAAATGGTATGGGAGTGAATCAGTTGCGAGCCCCTCCGATATTCTTGTTGGGCTAAGAGGTCTCTGGCCTGCTCGGATTGAACGCTTATTTGCGCCCTTTCTACGGCGGCTTTAAAAATAAAAAGGTGAGGGGATTCACACAAGACATTCTCATAGGGAAGGAAGAGAAAAAGTAGGAATGGCCATTCACGGTGCATCGCCCCTATTCCATTTCCGTCGTACAAATAGGTATCGGCCGTTTGGCCTGAACCAGCCCTTCCACAATTTGAAAGTAGGCTTTTGCCTCGAGTACTCGTTTTTGGCTCAATCCCATCTCCGCTTCGGCAACTTTCAAGTCAGAAACGGAGATGTCGAATTCCTCTCGACTGACGGCCCCCTTCGCTAAGAGCTGCTTTATGCGTCCAAACCTAGCCGACGCGAGATCGCGCAATGCTTCTTGCCGTTGGACGTTCATTTCGTTAATCCCAACGCGCAATTTGTAAAGTTCGACATAGGGATTGGACTCTGCGGGCTCGGCAAATGCCGCACCCATCAATCCGCCAAAAATAATTAGAAACGAAATTTTTGTAGAGAACACTATCCCCCCGATCCCACTATGGCCGATATCGGAGTTGTGAGCGCCATGTCAACGCGGAACCCTGAAGGTCATTGAGGTTCTGAAATCAAATGTAAAGGGAACCATGTATTTGGAATTGCGGTTTTTTGAATAAGGAGTCAGAAAAGAATTCTGACTTTTATAAACGCATGATAATGCGTTGAGTCACTTGGGTGTTTGTAATGGGTATAACAAGAAGAGATTTTCTTACTGGGATCACGGGCCTCGCTGGTGCCTCTTTACTGGGAGCTGCGGATTTGGCCGCCGCTGAGCTGCCGGGATCACGACCAAGACCTTCGCCCGCTTTCAATCCCGCTTTGGGTTACTTACCTATAGTAACTCCTGGAATTCCAACCCTGCCCTTTGAGTGGGACGGAAATGTTAAAGTCTTCAAGTTATGGGCGGAACCGGTAACGGTTGAATTTCCAGACATGAGCAATCCCCACGGAATAGGCAAACGGCCTATTAATTGCTGGGGGTACAACGGCACCATGATCGGTCCTACCTTTGAAGTGGTCGATGGAGACACCGTACGTATTCAATTTAAAAACAATCTGCCCGATCCCACGACCGTTCATTGGCATGGCCTTCACATCCCTATCGGGATGGACGGTGTACCAGTAATTTCCCAGCCTGAGGTCATGCCGGGTGAGAGTTTTACCTACGAATTTACGATTGACGGTCAATCGGGCACCTATTTCTACCACTCCCACGTCCTGCAAGCTAAACAAGTGGGCTTGGGACTCATGGGTTTTTTCATCGTTCACCCCAAAAAACCAGAGCCATGGCAAATCGTCCAACGTGACTATGCGTACTTTCTTCAGACGTGGAAAATCGATCCCGGCAGGCCAAATCCGGATCTCACGGAGATGACCGAATTTAACTACTTTACGATGAATGGACGACCGGGACCTGACATCGTCCCGATGGAGGCGAAGCGGGGAGAAAAAGTTAGAATCCGAGTCGCCAATTTAAGCATGCTAACTCATCCGGTTCACTTGCATGGCCATACGTTCAAGATCACGGATTGGGGTGGCGGCTTTCTACCACAACATCAGCACATCGCTGCCAATACTATTGACGTAAGTAACGCTGAAGTTAGGACTCTGGAATTTGAGGCAAAGCTTTTGGGAAAATGGCTGTTTCATTGCCATTTCAGCCACCACACGATGAATGACATGCATCGTCGCCCGATCCCCGGCATTATGGGCCATAGCGGCCACGCCGACGGCGGGATGCACACCTACATCGATATCACTTAAAGTACCTTAATCCATTCTTAACGTGATGACTTAGCCCATGAAGGACAATAATAGAAAAGCAGTCGCAAGATTTCTTTTAACAAGTCGTCGCGTTCCCTGGAGAAACTTATGAAGTTCAGTTCAAGCGTTGTTTTCGCATTCACACTATTATGTGCGGTTCAAAGTTATGCCGCCACCTACCGCGTTGTGCGCTCTTATCCCCTCGGCAAACCTAAGGCGGGCTTGGAAAACTTGTTGCGATTTTCCCTTTACCGCGGAGCTTCGACTACTGCCTTAACTTCATCGGACCTTCAAATCGAACACGAGAAACTCATTCATCTCATGGCGTTGGATTCGGGCTTCAGCGGCTATCACCACGAACATCCCGCCGAGGTTTCGCCAGGCGTTTGGGAAGTTTCTATGAAGATAAATGTCGCTGGGAAATATCGGATCTGGATGCAGTTCCTTCCCGAGGGTGAAGTAAGTACCAAGCTGCTCTCGTTTGACGACTCATTTTTGAACTTTGAGGGAGAGGTGGTTCCCAATGCTCCTTTAGAATCAAAGGTGAAACTTGAGAGCACTGAGGGAGAGTACAAAGTGACGTTGAGCCTTCCGGATGGAGACCTTTTCCAGCACACAAACGCACCTCTGAAGTTCTCGTTTTCAAAAAACGGGAAAGTGATCCCAGTAACAGATCTAGATAATTACTTGGGAGCCAAGATGCACCTAGCTGGCATCTCAGGTGATAAAAAGGATTTCATGCACGCTCATCCAGGACATCACATCTTCTTTGATGAAGGATCTTTGGAACGTGCTGACCTTGATATCATCCATGGCCATTTCATGCAGACAGGTTACTACGGGCTTTTTCTGCAGTTTAGCCATGAGAAGGCTCTCCACACCGTGCGCCTAGGAGTTACGGTTAAGGGAATGAAAGAGGACCTTAACTAACGCACCACCAGAAGATTTTCCCCTGGGGTGTCCGTGTTATCCTGACACGATGACACCCCGGTCTCGTCAGTTCGTGCTTGCTGTCCCTATTATCTTTTCCGTCGGATAGCCTGATGTCCGGTCCCTCGGTGCCTTATTCAAGTTACTGTAGTCTCAGGAAGTAAAACGCGGACTCGTAAACCTCCCAGTGGAGAATCTTCGAGATTAACCTGTCCGTGAGTGATCTCAACGCATGCCTTCACAATGGAAAGACCCAAGCCGTTGCCCGTCCGACCGCTTCCTAGAGTTCCCCCGCCCGCCGGAGCCTTAAAGAGCGGATCAAACACCACATCCTTATAGGCGTCGGGAACTCCTGGGCCATCATCATCGAAATCAAGGTGGAGGCCTTCGCTGTCTTTTCGCGCCGTCACGACAATCTGGCTTCTTGAGTACTTAACCGCATTCTCAAGAAGGTTGGTTACAACGCTCCCAAAAAGTTCTCGATGGCCGACATAGAATGGGCGACCGTCAGTTTTAAGCTCAATTTTTTGTGCAGCCAAGGGGTGCAGGGTCCGCAGTGTGGCTAAGGTGCTGGAAATTGTTTTTTTCACATCGATTGAAGAGTTCATCGGCTCGCTCGACATCCGCTCGAGGCTAGCCAGGAAGAGGAGCCGGTTTATCATGTATTGGAGATGTTGGGATTGAGAGACTATATTTTGAAGGCCACTTTCATAATCGCTGATCTCGCGAGGTTTTCTAAGTAACACTTCGGCCTCACCGCGAATTACGGCAAGGGGAGTTCTCAATTCATGCGATGCGTTCGTGGCAAATCGCCGTATTTGCTTGAAGGATTTCTCCAACCGCGTGAGAAGGGCATTGAAACTGGTGACGAGAATTCCATATTCGTCCTTTCGTGGGGGTGAAGGAAAACGAAATGCCAAATTTTCGGCGCCCAGCTCAGCAGTTCGGTCGGCCAAACTTCCAAACGGCTCAAGAAGCGATTTTGTAAAAAACCAACTCAACGGCACCACAAGCAAAACCGCCAATAGGCAGGCTAAGATGAGTACCTTCTTAAGTGTATTTAAGTACCCGGTGACTGAATGCAGATCGTACCGACCAAAAAGTTGAAGATGTTCTGGGCCTTCGATTTGGTCCATCTCATGAGTTAACGCCGCCTCAGATAAGCGCAGCAGCGGAGAAGGCAAGTTATCAATGATGACGCGATCATTCTTTAAAATTCGATACTGAATATCGTTGTTTCGCAAAGTTTGTGAGGGACCGGTGACCTCTCCGCGATGCATTTGAAGGTGCTTCCACTCATGTGCCATGTGTTCCTTGAGTGTTTCTTTTGCTGTAGAAAAAAGCTTTTCTCGCACCTGAGCGTAGATAAGAAGGCAAAGACCGGCGACCAGGAATGAAATTACGAGCGTGAGGGAGACTGAAAATCGCGTTTTAAGATTCATGCGCTGGGGGCCTCGAAAGTGAAATCCCCGTGGATCGAACTGTGTGTAGCCAATCTCCTCGTTCAACCTGTGCCAATTTCTTTCTCAAATTCGCTAAATGAACTTCGATAAAGTTGGTGCGCTGTTCGCGGGTTAATCCCCAGACCGATCGCATTAGCTCTTTTCTTGATATCACTTTTCCGGGTTGCCTGAGAAGAAGCTTTAAAATCGCGAATTCCTTTGGAGTTAGCGTAATTTCCTTATCACCATTTGAGACTTGGTTAGTGCTGGGCTTAAGGCTTAGCCCGTCATAATGCAGATTTTCCGGTATTGTTTTTGGAGAACGACGTAAGAGCGCCCGTACTCTTCCTAGAAGCTCGTTAAAATTAAACGGTTTAGTCAAATAGTCGTCACACCCTCGTTCAAAAAGAGCCACCTTATCCTCAATCTGACTTCTTGCTGTTAGGACAAGAACCGGTGGGCTTTCAGTTGGCTGTTGAATGAAACCTAGGACTGATTCCCCTGAGATATCTGGAAGGGTAAGATCTAAGATGACTAGGTCCCAGCCCTCCTTAAGTTCCCGAAGTGCGACTTCTCCTGAGGGCGCATGCCCAATTTCGAACCCTTCCTCGGTAAGGCCGCGTTTTAGTACGTGCGCCAATTCTAAAGAGTCTTCGACAATGAGAATTCTTTGAGCTTTTGGCTCATACTTAGTCACTTATTCTCCCCCGACGGACCCAAACTCAACCTAGCTCAAAACCAGAAAATTTGGCAGCCTGCCCCAAGCAGCTACAGCATTAAGTTTTTTTAACCCAATTCTCTTTGTCGAAATAAAAAAAGGGACCGATGTAACATCGGTCCCTTTCTATAATTTCTGCGGTTTTTCAAAATCCCATAGCGTAACCAAGATCTTCCATGGCGAATTGTAAATTCATCCAATCCCGTTGGAGGTGAGGTACATGGTGAGCTCCATGAGCATGGTGAAATGCTTGGTGCAGGTGCTGGTACTGCTGACGTAATAGTTGGTAGTCACGTCGGACATGATTAATATTTGCTCCAAGTTCGACCGCACGGCGGAAATGTTCAGCACTGTCGCCTAGTCGGTGAGCATCTTGAGCGAGATGGGAGTATCCGGTAATGTTGTGCACCGCATTGTGAAAGTGTTCGGCGTTGTGGCTTACCTCTCGGGCGGCCTGAGCGATTTCAAAATAGCTGGGACCGAACCCCCCAGGTTCATCATGGGCGAGGGCTAAATTAGGAAGCAGGCCAAGCAAGGCAAAAAAACTCACGAGTGATAGGGCATATTTCATTTCTCTCTCCTTAGTTGTTCACGAATCATTGTTGGAAAAAAATTTACAACATTACTCTGGTTCCCCTTTGCGAGACTTATGCCAAAAATAAGTCGGAATGAAATTCAAGTTAAGCAGCGGGAATTGTGCAATATTTTAATTTAACGCGCTGAACTTCGTTTTCGCCATGGGGCCATTTCGGCCTCAAAAAAATTCAATAGAGTCGCTTGAGGTGTCGTTTGGTAACCAGGCGCAGATTTCTTGGCCGCAATTGGCTATCTTGGAGCAGTTTCCATTGAAAGCTGAGTGCCAGGGGTTCGCCTGCCGTGCCTCCTTGAGAGGGGGTTCAGAACTGCAACGCCCTAAGGGCCCAATTTTCCGCGTCCATCTTCAATTCGTCGTCGCTTTTTTTTCCGACGTGGCGACGAACGAATTATTCAACTGAGCAGGCGCTATGCACGGGGGCTCCCGGGGCACCGAAGCGATCGAGCATTGCCGACGAGGCGTGCGTGTTACCGACTGGGCGCTCGCCCACAATGGTCGCCTCTATCTCGCGTAGGGTGCCGTGCACGGTTGTGGTGACTACCTTTGCCAGCTGTACGGTGACGCCGGCTAGCTCTACCGAATGCTCGACGTTTCCATCAAGGTAGTAGGTCGCCTTAACGGTTGAAGCCATGCAAGTGAGAATCGCGGGGCCGGCCACTTCGCACGAGGAAGCGGGTACGGTGATCCGGACGTTCATCACGTGACCAGGCGGGACTTCGACCTGAAGTTCTTGGAGGAAATTTCCCGGGTTAAGCTTTAGCCCCGACTTCACGTCGATGTTCACCTCGTCGCCCACTTGCTTTATGCGTACGGCGCCGTAGTAGCCAGCCGCGCGCAGGCAGATGACGTTGATTTTAGCCGCTGCGCCCAGCCCGCTTGGGCGACTGGCGTCGTCAATCGCGGCAAAGCTTAGTGAGCTCAGGGTCAGGGCGGTGAACAGATTGAGTAACTTCATGGCAATTCCTCGGTTAAGTCATCGAGGTCACTTAATCAGAGGTGAGAAATATTCTCCAATGATACGAATGGATGGAAGTGATAGCCAGATTTAATGGATAGAGAGCGACGCAAATCAACAGCGCCTTAACGTTTTCGATCTGCCGCTTGGTTATAGGGGGAACTTTGGGAAAGTTTTTTGCGGCACTCTAACTTTGCGGGTACCAGCCTCCAATGAGGAGTCATTCTACCAGGATGCTCTAGCGAAATTCCCAGGCGGTCTTTCCCGGGGTTAGCGGTCTGAGATCCGGCCGCGCCTGGGCATCCAGGTCATTGATTACGGTAGAGGCAATATCTTGGATGACTCGATCGGCTTCAAGAAAGTAGGTGTGCTCCCACTCGTTACCGTGAATGAGTTTGGAGTTCACTTTATCGGCGTCAATGCTTTGCAATCCGAGAAATCTCAAGCGAGCATGGCCGGCGCGTCCAAAGCTCGCCAGATTTGGTGGCAGTTCTTGTTTGACCCAAAAGGAGGCGCGATCCTTTTCGCTTTCCCAAAGCTGGATGGCGGGCTCAGGAAAAAGATGGGGAATGCGCCCAGAGATCATTAGGGGTTTGTCTTTAACCGAGTGATAGAGCGTCAGCCGCTTTACCTTTTCGCGGACGGCGATGGTTTGCAGAGCAAAGCGATAGGCGTCTACATCGGGGGCAGCAAAGATGACGTTGTCGATTCGACCGCCGTTCCCGGCCCCTTTTAGTAAGGATCGAAGTTCGTACAGTGCATTGAGTACGATTCGATTTCCCATGCTGTGCACGACAATATGAATACGAAAATTACCTGGCACTACGGTTAAGGTAACTAAGAGATTCTTAAGGGCATCGACGCTGGCTTTTGATGTCAGCTCGTCCGAGGGGTAGTTGATAGTTCGCCCCTCAGAGGGCCAAGTGAAGGCCAGAGTTTCGACCGGGCCGCGCTCATTCTCAGGTCGCAAAGCCATAACGGTCTCCAGCTGGCGCTTAATCTTGGCAGCCCCGTACAGGGCATGCCACTGCTTGTTGTTGTAGCCATGGATGTAGACGACCAGATGGCGAAGTTTGCTAAAGTGAGCGGGATTAAAGCTGTCGCCGATATCGCGAATCTCCTCCACTCGTTGTTTGAATTCGTCGATGGAGACGCTTGCTGAGGCGCTCTGCTTCGAAGAAAGGACTCGTACCTTAGAAAAGCCAAAGCTTAGTAAGGGAAGGGAATTTCGAAAACCAGAGGGAAAGACATTGTGATCGTAGCGCGAAACTCCCTTCTCTCCGTCTAAAACCGAGCCGTCGCTTCGATTAGTCGCAAACATAATCCAGCGGTCTCCGGTTCGCTGGTCGTAAGCGTCCGAGTAGCCTGCGGGAATATCGATGGCGGCCTCGGTGGTCAGCTTTTGGGCGTTGAAGGGCAGTCCGGCCTCTTGATCCATCGAAAGCACCTTGGCCGATCCTTTGGGATTCTCCGTGGTGAATTCACACCGGTAGAGAATCTTGCGCACGCCTTCTGGCAGTTGGTGCTGTTTACGCACGATCTCGAACTTATCTTCGTATTGCATTCCTCCCAAAAAATTCTTCAGCGGGAACCTGTTTTCGTAAACTAGGGTTTCCTCCTTTAAGGGACGACTAGGGGGCAGGGCGAATATCTTCAGATGCCCCTTTTTTTGGTCGGGCGTGGCAAAAACGTAAACGGTAAACTGATCAAAAGTGTCGTGAGTCCCTGGTTTAACCTGGTTACGCCGGACGTCGCAATCTATCTGGCTCTTAGTAGCGGCAGAAGAGAAAGTAGATACTGAGTTTATCGCGAGTGCCGCTATGGTTAGTGCTTCCGCAATCGGTTTCATCGTGGCGCGATTGTTAGCATAGGCGGCGTTTTGGTCTCAAGACATTTTGCTAAAAAGTATCTATAGCGTTACCGCGCGGTCAGGAAATTTGGAGCCCACCATTTTCAGCTCTCGATTTTCAGGCTCAATTATAGGCTCTTCTGGGCTCGCCTCCACTAAAGGGAGAGGGAGGCCTAGGGGAGTCACGAGTTGGCCTTGTTAGGGGGGCCAGGGCAATCATTGATTATTAGTTCCCGCACGAACCCCGCAGGATCATTCCATTAAAAAATGTCTCACGAGCTTTGCGGAACATTCCTGAACCGAAGTGTAGGTTCAGCTATTTTCAATGGGGGTAGCCGCCAAGAAGCGACTGTTTTAATTCAGCTGTGGGCGGCTCTTTTCCGATCCAGGTGGCCAATAGTTTCTTAGGAAAAGTGCGGCTTAGGATTTCGCCCTGCTTTTTTTCATTATGGGTCATCTCAACTTTGCCCTCATGAAAAGTATAGGTCGTAGCATCGCCCTCTTTCACGTCGACGGTGAGACTTTTGAGCTCCTCGATGCTCTTGGCATCGGAACCACATTGCTTCTCTTCACAAACGGCTGCAAAAGAGTGGTCCCAGGCCTTTTGAATGTCTTGGGCACCGACATCACGGAAGAAGTGCATTCTAATTTGTTTGGGATAAGGGGCCTCCAACGCCTCGGAGGAGTCAGTGGTTTTGGCCAGCAGGTAGAGCGCGCCAGCATAGACTTTTACTCGTAAAAAGGTTGCGGTGCGTAAACCAGCGCCATTGAGCAAGAGCGCCTTCCCGCTTAGGGCGACCGTTTCAGGAAAGAAAATTCCCGCTACCTCCAAAGCTGATGTAGGCGGGACTGCAAAAAAATTAAAAAGGAGAATCAGAATCACGTGTCTAAGCGCCATATCTCACCTTATAATAATAAGTCTGTTGAAAACAGTTTTCACTTTGGTTCTCCGATCCCTTTTTGGTTTGCTGTTTGTGGTCACGTCTTTGGGAAAGCTGCTGGACAATCGAGGTTTTGCTGACGTCCTTTCCCACTATCGGCTCTTTCCTGGCGTTCTCTTGCTGCCACTTTCCCTCTCCATTTCGTTAGGAGAGCTTTACCTCGGTTTTCTGCTGATTCGTGGCAGGAAGCTTTTTCTTTCGGCTCTGGCTACCCTGCTCATCAACTCCGGCTATCTTTGTTTGGCAGTTATCACACTTACTCGAAAGATACCGCTGGCTAACTGCGGCTGTTTTGGAGTTTTTCTTGCCCGCCCGCTAACCATAAACACCGTCGTAGAAGATGGCGTCCTAGTGGCTTTTTCTCTTTGCTTTTTTCTGTTGAACAAAAATGACTTTCAAAGGAACAGACAATGAAACGGCTACTCCTCTGCGCTTTAGCACTTCTTCTCTTTTCTGGCTGCTCCTCGCTTATCCCGGTGCCTGATGCTCCGGAAGCGACGCCTAAATTGGCTGAAGAGGCCTGGGCAAGGGTACTCAAAAGCTATGTAGATGAAGAAGGGCGGGTGGATTTTATAGGATTGGGTAAGAACTTGGGCGATCTCAAGGTGTATGCCCGGTACGTCTCCAAGGCGGATACTAAAAACATGGTAAGCGGCGATGCCCGACTCGCCTTTTACCTCAACGCCTACAATGCTCTATCCATGTACAACGTGATCCTTTATGGCTACCCAGACGACTTGGGTGGTTTTTTTACGCGGGCCAAGTTTTTTGCTTTGCGCAAATTTACGATCGCAGGTGAGGAGAGGTCTCTTTATTCCTTTGAGAACGACATCATTCGTAAGGTGGGGGATCCTAGAGTTCATGTAGCGCTAAATTGCATGTCTGCTGGCTGCCCCAGACTTCCGCGTGAGCCTTTTTCGACCCTTGCTCTTGAGGCGCAATTAGACCGCGAGGCTAAAAAGTTCTATAACGAACCGCGCAATGTATGGACAGATGCAAAGGAAAAAGTGGTCCACATCTCAGAAATACTCGATTTTTTCACGGCTGATTTTCTGGCCAAAAAGCCTACGTTAATTGAGTATGTGAACGGTTACCGGCGGGAGAAAGTACCTGCCGATTACAAAGTGACGTTTATTCCCTATAACTGGACCATTTATAAACAGCCTGTTAAGTAAGACGACTTAGGTGGGCTAGCGATGAAAACACTTGTCCGTAGAAATGATCCTTTAGCGAACTCTGGCAATCAAATATCCGCATTAAACCAAGCCAACGATGCCGTGTCCGCATTGCCGCGTTTCCACCAGAAGCTAAAAGAGAGTGGTCTTAGCCCGCTCAAGCCGACAAAAATTGATACGTTACAGGTCAATGTCGGAAAAATGTGCAATCAGACGTGTAGCCATTGCCACGTGGACGCCGGGCCCGATCGAACGGAGATCATGACCCGCCAGACCATGGAATATTGCCTCCAGGCGCTGAAGACTAGTGATATTCGTACCGTAGATATCACCGGCGGGGCTCCGGAGATGAATCCGAACTTTCGTTGGTTTGTTGAGCAGATTTCGGCAATGGGTAAGAAGACGATAGTCCGTTGTAACCTCACTATCCTGCTTGCCGGTGCTGCATACCGAGATCTTCCAGAGTTTTTCGTCAAACATAATGTTCATGTGATCAGCTCGCTTCCTTGTTACAGCAAGGAAAATACCGATAGGCAGCGGGGCCTTGGTGTTTTTGATAAATCCATTCAAGCGCTGCACGCACTCAATGCGGTTGGATACGGTAAGCCTGGTACCGGCCTTATTCTCGATCTGGTTTACAACCCGGCTGGGGCGTTTTTACCGGGCCCACAGGCAGAACTGGAAAAGGATTTTAAGCGCGAACTTAGGGAACTCTTTGATATCGAATTTAACAAACTTTTAGCGATCACCAATCTTCCCGTCTCTCGCTTCCTTGATTACCTTATGGAAAGTGACGCACTAAGCGCCTATATGGGCAAACTGGTTTCCTCGTACAATGCGACTGCCGCCGCTGGCGTGATGTGCCGCAACCTGATTTCTGTCGGTTGGGATGGGCTGCTGTACGACTGTGATTTTAACCAGATGCTTAATATTGAAGTTTCCGTTCCGGGCTCGCGGCATATCAAAGATTTTGCTCTTAATCTACTTACGGCCCGAAATATCGCAGTCAACCAGCACTGCTACGGTTGCACCGCTGGCCAAGGGTCCAGCTGCAGCGGTTCCTCGATGGTGGCGCAGTAAGTTTCATCTCATAAATGCTAACTCCTATCACTCCTCCGCTTTGGATCGATTCAGACAACGCGCTAGGTTCGCCATCTGGAGACGTCGACGATGGATTTGCTCTCTCCGCACTGTTTAAAAGTGGATTGAAAATTGAGGCGGTCAGTTCGGTTTTTGGAAACTCTCAGGAGCCCTTAGTTTATAGGAACCTTCTTCAACTGGGCTCGCTCTGTGGTTATCAAGGAAAGACTCTTCGAGGGGCGAATTCCTCAAATGCGGGACCTTCTGAAGCCAGTCGATTTTTAGCCCAAAGGGAACAGCCATGCAGGGTGATTGCTCTTGGGCCTTTGACCAACGTGGCCGCGTCATTGCGAGAAAATCCTCGCGCTGTTGAAAACATCAATGAAATTGTGTTTGTGGGCACCAATTACCGTTATTCTCTGCCTGCCCTCCGGTTTTTTGACTTTAACCATTGGAATGATCCCGCTTCACTTCGTGAGGTAGTCCGATCGTTGGTGCCCCTAACCATCATTCCGTGCGATGTGGCGCGGCGACTTCGTGTCACGTATGCCGACTTAAAAGGCATTCGAGGACCCACGGGGGAATTTATTCACGCACAGTCCCAACGATGGTTTCGTCGGGCGATGATTTTAAAGCTCTCCGCGTCTATTCCGGTATGGGATCTGGTGGCCGCAGTCTTTGCAATCGAGCCCGGCCTTTTCCACACCGTCCAGACCACATTAAAAGTAGGACGCTGGGGTCGCGCAATTTACGGCGAACGCGGTTGCCGAGACGTAAAGGTAGTCACAGGCTTTGAACCAGGAAAGATCTGGGCAAAGTTTCTTTCACTGTTTTAGCAAACCGATTAGATATTTTTTACAGAATTTGCAGCGACCGTTTTTCCGGTTAGAGGTTCCCACATCTGTTCCGGGGTTGCCTCAAGCTTCACCGGCGCAAGAATAAATTCATCCCTCTTTGCATTGTGCAGACACATGGAAATGGGCCCATCTGCCGTCATCACCATAAAAGAGCAGGCGTGCACGCGGTCTTTTTCTAATTGCGAGGCGTCCATGAAGTTTTGCATAAAGAAAGAGAGCTTATGAATTTTGCCGCGCCCTCGCAAGATAGCCCCCTTCATTACCCACGCCTTGCGAAGAATAAAGGCTAACCCTGGAAGTAGAATTGACGGCGTGTTGGCCAACCATTTAAGCATCTGAAAAATAGCCTTGGCGGGACGGGTACGGTCGAGCTCTAGACTGACGGTCTTTTCGACCACCAAGGAAAAAAACTTCGCGCTGTCAAAGAGATCAAAACTCTGTTCTCCCGCTTGTAGGGTAAGCCCATAACGATGGCAACGCGGGTGCCCAATGCGGACTGATTCAAAGTTGATCTTTGTGCCGGCCCCCTCCTCAATTTTTTTCACCATTGAGTCTAACGAAATGACATCATCTCGCTTTTTTAGGACTCCACGGCCCGTGTCTGCTTGCAGCTGAAAGGACACCATTCCAACGACATCGCAATTTTTTCTAAAAAAGCGAACCAGGTCAGGTATCTCTTTGAAGTTACCGTCAAATACAGTCGTGTTGAAAATTACCGCTACGGGGATACCCCGCACCCGCTCGATGTATTTCAAACGAACTTCGTTTAGCGCCATCTCAGTGGCATATCCCTTTCGTTCTTGCGTAAGATCCACATGAATCGCCAGGTCGTTGAGACCGGCTTCGACCATACTGAGTATCAGTTCGCGAGTAGCCAAAATTCCATTAGTCATGAGAGTGGGACGCATTCCCATCTCGCGTATCTTCCTAATAATAGTTAGCAATTCCTCTTTTTTTCGAAGCGTGGGGTCTCCGCCAGTAATCTGGACATCGGTCCCAGGCCCGTAGTGAAAACGGATCTGCTCCATGCGACGCCAGATCTCTTCAAGCGGAATGTCTTTAGTGGATTCAGAATGCTCAGAAAGGTAGCAAAGGGTGCAATCAAGATTGCAGCGCTGAGTAATTTCCAAGGCAACGCACCCCACCGGATAGCGCCGACCAAGCACCTGGTTTTCCGACCAGACATCAGACTCCACCATGCGTTTTCGGGCCCGGCCTAACGGCCCTCCGTCTGTTGAGGGACGAACGGCAGGAAAGGGACGGGCGGCCTGTATTTCATCGGGTGTTAAGTACATGGAGTCTCCTGTCGGTCGACTAA
>JAYVQZ010000467.1:0-15916 GCA_043776735.1 Deltaproteobacteria bacterium
AATCTACTATTATTAAAAAAGCCATATGGTAGCACCCCTCAACAGGCATATGTTTTTGTATGCTTTTTAATTGGGGATAAAAATCATGAAATTAATTTGGGTTCTGGGGTTGACGCTTTTTGGAATGGTCAGTGCGGTAACTGCAAATGCTGGCGTTGCCGTTCAACCAGGCACTTCGGTTCAGTGCAACACTGTTGATCCTGCACTTGGTCCGGTAAATATTAACTTTTTTAATGCCCGTGGAACTCAAATCACTCGCATTACCGTAGTCGCAGCTGACAACGGAATGGTTTTGCGGCGCTACCAAGGTAGTGGACCTTTGACGAGACTGGGCACTGGGCAAGTGGTTTTTCTTAGCGTGAAAGGGCCGGCGGATTACCTCCTTTTTAACGATGCCATTGGTCAGCTATGGACTAGGTTTACGCTTAACGGAGCCATCGGAGCGACGTTTCCCTGCTATATGAACTAGTTTTAAGAAGTGAGCTGGGCCGGGGGCGATGCGCCTTGCCCAGCTTTTTTTATGCTTGCGCGCACTTTTCATGTTCTGGCCCACGCTTCCTTGATACTAGCAGCCCATTTGGTTTTCAGCTCGGTGGGGCTTGGTGAGCTGTCCAATCAAGACTATGTCGATCAATGCGAAGCCGCAGGTGTGGTAATTCCACAAAAGTTAAGCTGTGCTGACGCAGAAGAGCTTCCTGTTTTTCGCTCTACCTGCGAAGCGGGCAACAAAACAAAACGAATCCAGATCACAATGGAGAACTTCGAATTGTTGGTGCCTAATGGTGAGTGCGACCATCCTGCCTTAGTGCAAAGAAACAACCCGAGAGTGGGATGTCTGCCCGGAGCCAGAATCAGTTGGACTGAGTCAAAACAGAACGCAACGGTCTGCTCGATAGTCTGTCGCCGAACGAATAATTCAACTCCCCTCGGGTACTTTCAAGACGTTAGCCTCATTTGCCATAATCCGAAAAATGGAGCTACGTGTTTCTTCAATTCCAAAGTGGAATCGCTAGAGGGTGAGGCAACCGCGGGCCTTAAGTCTCACTCCGGTGAAAACATTCCCTCGCCAAAGGAGACTAATAACCAGTTTTGGATGAAGCCGCGAGAACTCGAGATTGCAACCTGCACCCACTGTCACGATCATAGTCCCTTTCTAACGACACCAAATCTGGGAGCGTTTGGAGAGAGAATGAGAGCCAGGCTATCTGAACTTTCCACGGGACGTTATACGGTAATCGGGAGCGAACTTCCTTTTTCGAGCCCCCTTTGGAAAAATCGCTACGTCTTGGCTGAGCCAAATAGTTGTACGAGCTGCCATGAGATAGGTGCCGGCAAATGGGGAAGTTGTGGGTATCTTCGGGATACCGCTGTGGGACAAAACTCGAATCTTCCTCAAACCACATGCAACCTGCAGCAGGGATGGATGCCGCCACCCAAATTCCATGGCAACAAACTTGAGTTGCTGAAAGACATCACCAGAATTAGGAACTGCTGTAGAGATTTCGACCAGCACGGGCAGCTAAAAAAACATCCGGATTGTCTTTGGAACCTTAAATAGGTGGTTTTTTTTAAATGTTAAAACGAGATGCCCAGGTCGGCTCTGGCCAATGGCTGAAAAGTTGAGGCTTTCGTTCCTACCAAAAAAATTGACGTAGATTGGACGTATTGCCCGCCCAGCCCAACGCCGAAGTTAAGTCCACCGCGAGTTAAAAAGCGATAACCCAACGTCGCTTGAGCTGCGGGAGTCCATTTTGCCACTTGGTTGAGATCCTGAAACGAGTAGATTCCCGCTGCAATATTGAGATTCAAACCGCTAAAAGAATTTCCACCGAAGTAAAACTCAAGAGTTCCGAAGGTTCCAAAAACGCTTGAAGCTGCCGTGGATCGGTTGAAGGTTGGCATGATTCCCAGAGCCAGACCTCGCCCGAGCGAAAACTGGAAATGAAGTGAGGGCATTACGAAACCTTGACCTCCGAAGGCCCCAACGGAAAGCGATCGGGCAAAGAGGGGAACGGTACGCTTTACTACATACCGATCTCCATAACTGCTTGGCTGACGTCCCGGTCCGGCACCAAAGACGTAGAGAGTTTCGCCGGAGCTTACCTTTTCCCTGAGAGCTGCAGAGCGAATTGCCACCAAATACGAGCTGTTTCCGATGACTTTTCCGCAGGCGATGATCTTATCTTCCTTATGAAAGCATACGGAGTCGTTCACGCGCCATTGTTTGCCTGACTGTATCTTTACTACTTCACGTTGAACCCGTCCCCACGCTGGGAAGGCAATGCCAGTGGCAAGCAGCAAGCAGGTAAAATGGGTTATCCGTTTGGACAAAATGGGGACTCCTCAGTCTCTTATCGTAAAAATGAGGAGCAAAATTGAATTCTTAAAGTACGAAATGCCGCGTTATTTAGGTGTGACGCGTTATTTGAGGGCAGCAGAGAGGATTTTATCGCCCACTTCAATTTGATCGAGGACGTCGTGCCCGGCGGTAACTTCACCAAAAAAGGTATAGCGTCCTCGGAGATGGAGGTTGGGAGCGAGGTTAAAAAAGATCTGGGACCCGCCGGTGTCTTGACCCGCTGTGGCAATGCCTACGAGACCTCGTTCGGGTGATACTAAGGAATATTGGTCCCGAATCAGGTAGCCGGGTCCGCCAAAGCCATCTGCTCTGGGATCCCCTCCTTGCACCACAAAATTGGGAACCACGCGGTGGAAAGTCTTTCCGACCAGAAAGCCTTTTTTGGCAAGCTTGGCGATTTCAAAATTGACCAGTGGGGTATCCTCAAAAAACTTGATCGTGATATCGCCTCTAGTGGTTCGCAGCAGTAAGCTGCGGTTAGGGAAGAGGCGTATCTCTGCGTAGTTGGTAGTGGCCGGAGTGGAAACCGTGCTGTTGAGCGGAATACGGGCACTGTCATCCTTGCCAGTAAGTGCCTTTTTGGCTTTCACCGCAGCTTCAACCACAACCTTTTCGTTGTCCTTAAAGGCCTCTTCAATCACGTCAAGCTGCGAGGGATCGCCCACTACGGCAAGGGCTCCCAATATGGCCACACGCGCTTCCGCCTGGTCTGGTTTTGAGTGAAAGCGAAACATCATTCCTAAGGGGCCGGCAAAATCCTTCCAGCGGTTTTTTTCTACAATCTGTGCGATTAGTGAGGTGATCCCAATGTCAGCCCTTTCCAACGTTTTTCGAAGTAGTGGCTTTGTTGTGGCTGGATATTTTTCCTCAGGGGTTTGGCTCAAGGCTTCCAATGCGGCTTGAACTACCGAACTTTTGGTATGGGTAAGATAGGTAAGTACCTTTTCCAGATCCTCTGTGTTGGCTAAAGTTCCCAGAGTACTGATGCAGGCTTCAAGCAAAGGAGATCCGGCTTGGGGCAATAACTCGATAACTTTCGCCCGGGCGACGGCGGGATTGATCGCCGCAAGTGTTTTAAGCGCCCCCCCGCGAATCCAAAGTGAGCTTGAGTTCTTTACGAGTGCTTCAACGTTTTCTGTAAGCTTTGGTCCTGCGGCCGTCCCCATGTTGTAGATGGTTTCTAAGACTTGGTAGATAAGGTGCGAAGATCCGTCTTCAATAGCCTTTTTTAATGCAGCAAAATTGGTTTCAGAGGCAGGATGGCTCGCCAGTGCCTTGGCCGCCTCAATCCGAACCCCCGGGTTGCTGGTAGCATTGGAAAGCTCATTAGCCATGTACGCTTCTACCTCAGCCGTTTTAAAGCGCGCTAAGGAACGCACAAGTAACTCGCGCGTTTCAGGCCATTCGGATTTTTTTGAAGCCGCAATAATTTGTGCCGGCGTAATAGAGGTAATTTCGTTTTTCCAACGGGACAGGGCAAACGCCGCGGCCCGTGCCACCGGCTCGCCGCCCGCGGCCAGCCCCCCAAGATCTTTCAACACATCTTGGACGTTTACGGGAACTGTTGTGCCAAGGGTGGTAAAAATCTTACCCGTAGCTTCACAGGCCGCCTCCATGACCTCCGGCGTGTTTCCCTGTTTTAAAAAAGGGGCGACGGTACTCAGTAGTTTCTCATTCCCTGAGATTCCGATCGCACTGAGGATGGCGGTAATGGTCTCAGAGTCCTTCTGCATGGGGAGGTGCTGTTGCAAAATTTTTAGTGCAAGTTCGTTTCCAATCATGCCCATGGAAAAGGCGGCGACCTGTTTGAACTCCTTGTCTTTGCGGTTGAGCAAATTTGAGAGCGATTCTAGATACGCCGGGTCGCGAGTGCGGCCCGCAGCAAGAATGGCAGCCCGCGCAACTTTTCGTGATGAATGGGCAAAAAGCGGTAGGAGGCGCTTGTCGCCAGTAATACGATTGTCCTCCACCTGAAAAATTCGTTGCCATGCGGAAGACTCCCCACCGCCTGAGATAACTTTGCTTTGCGGACGGCGCGAGGAACGACGCGCCAAGGCGTTATGAGGCGCAAGGACGACCAGGAAAACGATGGACCAAATAATAAATGGCGAGAGTGTCACGTTACTTTATTTTTACACTATAGCAGTCCACTCGGCGAGTTTTGACACGTCTTGTCGTCGATAAAATGTTGACGTAAAAATCCCGGCTCTATAATTCTGTAGTCTCGCGATACCTAAGAAGACTCGGGGAGCCTTTCTTACCGCGGAGTTCACCGCCGGCCTGTCAAAGAGAGGACGGGGAGACCACGAATTCTTGGCACCCGAATCCGGTGAAATGCCGGAACCTAAACTTGAACGAAGTTGGCGTTTACCGAGACGTTGTGTTTCGAATTTTCCAGCTCACCGTTACCTCTTTAGAGGTCAATGGGGGAATCGTTCATGAAAAATAATCTCGTCCGTCTAGTCTTTGCTGTGTCGTTTTTAGTCGCCGTTCCGGCTTTCTCAAGTGGTTTTGATTGTAATTCGTCGGACGGCTTTCAAGCGAAAATTTTCAATCATGTGGATCCTCATTCCGGAACCAATACGCCGGCGATTTTGATTGTGAGCTCCGCGCGTTATGGAACGTTGCTGGTCCGCTACCAAGAGGACATCGTTAAGAAAGCGACTCCAACCTACGATCGTTTTTTTACAAAAGGGAATTTTGAGACCAATTCAGACAATGTCATGCTTCAGATTCGTTTTCGCGAAGGGGTCGACGTAATGGCCGCTGGCGAATCAACGACAGGACAGCTCATTTTTTTTAAGGGAGAAGAACGCGCCGTCTACTCCATGGAATGCCTCCGCTATTTGAAGGGCGACAGCGACTAAAGTTGGGCAACTACCATGAAGAGGAGGGGGCATCCTCAGCGTCCTCTCCAGGAGCTGCTTGCCCTCGCCGCGATTTGGGGGGATAAAAAACGCCATTCACGCGGAGTCCTATTGAACCTGTTAGATGGATTGAACGAAAGCCAGAGCGCGGCGGTTACCCATGGGGACGGCCCTATTCTTATTCTGGCAGGGGCTGGCTCAGGGAAAACCCGAGTGGTCACCCACCGGATGGCCCATCTTATCTACGATCGCGGAGTGGATCCCCGGTCTATTTTAGCGGTGACGTTCACCAATAAAGCTGCCGCCGAGATGAAGGCCCGTGTAGCCAGACTACTTTCGGAACACGATTTTCAGCCAATGGGCCACGAGATGTGGGTCAGTACCTTTCACTCGGCCTGCGTGAGGATCCTTCGTTCGGATATCTCGCATCTGGGCTATCCCAACCATTTTACGATTTACGACGATTCTGATCAGCTTTCGGTCGTGAAGGCCGTACTTAAAGAACTCAATCTTAATGACAGTGCCTATGCTCCAAAAGCAATCCAGGGTCGCATTAATAAGATAAAAAACGAAGGCATTGAGGCGGAACAATACAATCCCGCCTATGGTGGCCCTTTTGAAGAGGCTTTTTGTAGGATCTTTCGCCGGTATTCGGAAGTGCTCCGGTTGTCAGCAGCCCTAGACTTCGCCGACCTAATTCTTAAGACCGTCACCCTATTTGCCACTAAGCCCCAAGTCTTGGCAGCCTATAACCGACGCTTCCCCTATGTTTTCGTGGATGAGTACCAAGACACCAACCGATGCCAATATCGGCTGATGAAACTGCTTGCGGGACCCAAAGCAAACATTTGTGCTGTGGGGGATGAAGATCAATCGATCTACCGTTGGCGGGGCGCTGATATTACGAACATTTTAAATTTTGAAAAAGACTTTCCCAACGCAGCCATCTTTAAGCTCGAAGAAAACTACCGCTCTACAAAAAATATCATCGAGGCAGCAAGCCATGTCATCGCCTACAATACCGAACGGCGAGACAAAAAGCTCTTCACTCGCAATGAAGAGGGGGAAAAGATCCAAGTTTTCGAAAACTACGATGAGCACGACGAGGCCCAAAAAGTCGTAAGCCAACTGCATGCGTTGACGGCAGAGGGGGTCTCGCTCAATGAGATCGCAATTTTTTACCGCACCAACGCTCAATCTCGGGTGCTCGAAGATTTTTTGCGAACCAAGGGCCTGCACTACCAGATCTTTGGTGGCCTTAAGTTCTATGATCGCCTCGAAGTAAAAGATTCCCTGGCCTATCTAAAGCTTTTGATGAATCCGGCTGATGATGTGAGTTTTCGTAGAATCATCAATGTCCCTGGACGAGGCATTGGAGCGGTTTCACTTGAAAAGTTTACGAAGCGAGCGGCCGAACTGGGAATGTCAAATTTTGAGACGCTGGAGGCTTTTTATGGGGAATCGGCAACGCTACATTCTGTAGAGCTCGGCCGAAGTGCCAAGTCTTTCCAAAAGTTTCACTCCATCATTAAACGACTTCAAAGAGCTGCCGGGGAACTCTTGCCGTCAGATCTTATCAATCAGGTTTTGGAGGATTCCGGATATCGAAAGTCGCTGGTTGATGAAAATACAATTGAATCTCAAGCCCGCTTGGAGAACTTGGCGGAGCTGCGCCAAAGTATTGTGGAATACGAGCTTCGCAAGGGAGCCGAGAACCCAAATGCGCCCATCACTCTCCAGGGATTTTTAGAGGAGATCGCTCTGGTTTCCGATTTTGATCGTTTTGATCCAGATTCTCCTGCGGTGAAGATGATGACCATCCACATGGCTAAGGGGTTGGAGTTTGACTACGTTTTTATTGTGGGACTTGAAGAGGAGCTTTTTCCAAATATCCGCCCTTGGGAGCCTGTTGAACCCGGCAACGTTGAGGAAGAGCGGCGCCTTTTCTACGTCGGGATGACCCGAGCCAAAAAAAGGCTTTGGCTATTTTTTGCCAAAAACCGTGTGGTATTTGGTAACCCCCAGTTTCGGGTGATTAGCCGTTTCATCGAGGAAATTCCGCGCCATTATCTGGAACTACAGAAGGCGGATTACTTCGGACGACGGCGCGGCTTTATGGATCGACGTGCCCTTCCTCAATCGCAGCAAGAGGTCACCGGAGCCTTTGAGGACGATTTCAACCAAGTTTACAGCGACGATAACGACTTTCGGGACGAGAGCTTTTCTGATCCTGAGGCCCCGCGCAAAGGTTCCCGGGTGGTCCATCCAGTCTTTGGCGAGGGAGTGGTGCAGGGACACATCGGCAAAGATAAAATCATTGTAAATTTTGTTGGCCGGGGAGTGAAAAAGCTCTCTCTAAACTTTGTTCAGATGTTACCTAAAGCCTAATTATGTTTTTAACTACTGGCAGCGCCAAACACCGTGAAAAATTGTCCCCACTTAGAGCGGAAGCTTGGGCGGATGGGATCACCCAAAAGCAGTACATAGAGAGAAACGAGCGTCTCTATGCACATTCTTTTGGCAAAACAAGAATAGAAAGCCACGTATATTTGAGTGAGTCCGGAGAGATTCTCTCTTCCTGTGACACTCTTGACGTTGAATTTGCCGTGTTAGATCCGGCTGAGGATGTTTTTATCGAGCGGGGGCTTTTACTCGCCTTTGTTTACACTCCTGTAGCGGAGAGAGACAAAGGTGCGGCGACACGCATGTTGGCGGAACTTTTTGCCATCGAGGAGGGAAAGTCTTGGTGTTTACATTCCGATATCCCTCCCTATTTTTATCAGCGGTTTGGATTTCGGCCCACGCCGATTGAAGAATGCTCAGAGCTAATCGCTTCCGGGCCGAGCCGCCCTTTTCTAAAAACGGTTCCTTTGGCTGAAGCGGTTAACGGAATTAGGGAATGGCGCCTTTCACTTTTTGATAACGCAGAGACGGGGCTTTTGCTTTTGCCTGACGCTCTCTGGGTGGATTGGGAATTAGAAAAATTTCGTGTGTATGCGGAGTTTAAAAAGAAAGATTTTCCAGAGTGCTGCTTTCAACACGGCAGAGAGTTTGCCATTGTGGCGCCGGATTTTTCCAAGGATGAGATCAAGGTGCTTTTTTCCACCTCTTCCCAGATGGCCAACGAATCGGCACAGGCACTGATCTCTGGTACCGGATTGAATCGAAAATTTAGCTGGAAAAAATCGGAGACAACCACGGGCGAAGCCCCTGTTCCCATGGCTTGGAATTCCCTTTATCCCGCCGCCACAGAGTTTTTGGATTTGCAGTACGGCGACTGGTGGTAGGTTTTACCGGGCTGGACCAGAGATTTTATTTAGTGTGGCCTTCCAGCCATTTCCAAAAGCATCGACTTTATAGGACGACACCAGTCCTATCCCTCGACAAAAAGTTTCAAAACTGTCTGATTTTGAGTCCTTTTTGGTCCAACAATCCGAAAAGGTCCCCGCTGGAACGGAAACGCTGTTGGGGCGATACCAAGTAAAGGTTTGGAAGCCTGATAAAAAGCTATGGCCTTCAGTAAGTGGAGCGTCCAGGTAGGCGATCCAATCAGAGCCGTTCCACATCCACACTTGATCACCTTCTGCCGAATATAGGGTGTTGGCCACCCCGGGCGAAGTACATATCGGGCCCATCAGGGTGCCCCTTCGGTTGCCCGCGGTGCTTGATCCGCCGGCAGCGCGGGTGATCAAACCCGTTTGGCAGTTGGCTCCAAAGGTAATTCCGCCGAAGGTCACCACTTTGTAGGTCCATCTCCAGGTGCTGGCCATGGGGAAAATCTGGCCCTTATAGTCTGCAAGGTCCTGGAGGCTTTTACCAAGTTTCTGGCAGCCGTTTAGAACAAGGCAAAGCAGTAGCAAAACAGCGATTTTCATGTCCCCATTATAATTGCAGGGGACAAAAGAGGCGAGTATCTTGCTGCCATGTTAACCAAAGACGAGGTCCTTAAAATCGGCCGCTTAGCCCGGCTGGAACTGTCCGCAGGTGAGGTTGAGTTTTTTCAAGCCCGCCTAGCGCGGGTTTTAGAGTATGTGAAGGAGCTAGACTCCGTTGCGGTCGATCCTGATGACGTTGTGCACCACGTTCCCAAGGACGCCGTGTCTGTGCGTGAGGATATGGTAGTGACGTTTCCTCAAATCGCCGCCGTTCTTAAGAATGCTCCGGAACTCGAAGAGAACTGTTTTCGCCTCCCGGCCGTTCTTGATGGGGACTAGGCCAGAGAAAACAGCCAAGCAATAAGCTAAGGAAAAGAAAGTAGTCAGTCATGGAATTGGACAAGTTTCAGATTCTCGATCTCTTAGAGGGTTACCACAAAAGGCAGTTTAAACCGTCCGAAGTGGTGACTAAGTTTCTTGCCGAAATAAAAAGGCGCAATCCGTCGTTGAATGCGTTTTTGCACGTCAATGAAGAGGAGTCGTTGCGTCGAGCCAAAGAACTTGATGGAAAACTAGTGGACTCGGAACGGCTTCCTCTGTTTGGTGTCCCTGTCGCAATCAAAGATAACTTTCAAGTAAAAGGCTGGAGAGCCACGGCGGCTTCCAAAATTTTAGGAAATTACGTTTCCCCTTATACGGCGACCAGCGTGGAGAAATTAGAGGCGGCAGGGGCTATCATTATTGGCAAAACCAACTGTGATGAGTTCGCCATGGGCTCGTCGAACGAGAATAGCGCCTTTGGCCCAGTAAAAAATCCCTTTGACCTAACCAGAGTTCCCGGTGGCAGTAGCGGTGGTTCGGCAGCTGCGGTGGCCGCATCGCTTTGTCCGGTTTCTCTAGGCACTGACACTGGTGGCAGCATTCGGCAACCAGCAAGCCTTTGCGGCGTTGTCGGAGTTAAACCCACGTACGGGAGAGTAAGTCGCTACGGCATTTTTTCTTTCGCTAGCTCGCTCGATCAGGTGGGCCCTTTTGCCAAAAATGTTTGGGATGCGGCTCGCATGGTTGAAGTTATGTCCGGTTACGATGGAAAAGACGCCACTAGCTCTCACGCAGTGGTTCCCAAATATACCGATTCTCTCCAACGCGTCTCACTCAAAGGGATCGTTGTCGGAGTTCCTCGAAAGTGGGTCGAGGGACTTGAAGGCGCAGTTAAGAAGTCTTTTGATTCTTCTCTTGAGCTACTCAAGAGTGAAGGGGCAGTTCTTGTCGATATTGACCTCCCCCATGCGAAGTATTCTCTTTCCGTCTATTACCTGCTCGCTACGAGCGAAGCGAGCAGTAACTTGGCTCGTTATGATGGTGTCCATTATGGCCTTCGCGCCAATGGGTTAGATTCCCCTGAGGCGATCTACCTAAAATCTCGGGGCCAAGGCTTTGGGCGAGAGGTAAAACTTCGTATCATGTTGGGAACGTACGCCCTTTCTGCAGGCTACTACGACGCCTTCTATCTCAAGGCCAATCGTGTTCGGCGCAAGATTCAGCTCGATTTTCTAGAGGCGTTTAAAAAAGTTCAGTGCATCGCTGCCCCGACTTCGCCAACCACTGCCTTCAAATTGGGCGAAAAAACAGACGATCCCCTAACGATGTACCTCTCCGATATTTTTACATTGCCAGTAAATTTGGCCGGACTTCCTGGCCTATCGGTTCCCTGCGGCAAAGACGAGAACGGGCTACCGGTAGGATTGCAGCTAATCGGGAAACATTTTGACGAAGCCACGCTCTTCTCTACGGCGCGTGCTTTTGAATTGGCCCGGGGCAGCTTCACGCTACCGCGTTGGTTGGAGGCGCGAGTATGACCATCGATCGAGACACTTACGAAACTGTGATTGGCCTTGAAGTTCATGCTCAGTTAATGACCAAGAGCAAAATGTTTTGCTCTTGCCCCAATGTGTTTGAAGGCAGCCCCAATGCTTTTGTCTGTCCCGTTTGCACGGCGCAGCCGGGGAGCCTTCCGGTAATTAACGCCAGGGCTATCGAATTGGGAGTGCGGGCCGCTTTGGCGATCAATGGAAAGATTCACGAAGAGAGTGTCTTTTCTCGCAAAAACTATTTTTATCCCGATCTGCCAAAGGGTTATCAGATCACTCAATATGAACGGCCTTACTGTACTCAAGGGCACCTCAACATACGCCTCAAAGGCGGCGAGGAAAAACGAATTGGTATTACCCGCATTCATTTTGAAGAAGACGCAGGAAAGTCAGTTCATCGAGGAAAAGACACTCTGGTAAATTTGAACCGTGCGGGAGTTCCCCGTTGTGAAATCGTGAGTGAGCCCGATATGCGCTCCTCTCACGAAGCGGGTCAATACTTGCGGACCTTGCGCAACCTCTTACGATACGCTGAAGTTTGCGACGGAAATATGGAAGAAGGCAGCTTTCGCTGTGATGCCAACGTTTCCGTGCGCAAAAGAGGCGAGGCGAAGTTTGGAACCCGAGTAGAGCTCAAAAACATTAACTCCTTTCGTTATGTGGAAAAGGCCATCGATTTTGAAGTTGAGCGGCAGATTGTGGCACTAGAAAGTGGCGAGAAGATCAAACAGCAGACGCGGGGATGGAACGCCGCCAAGGGAATTTCTGAAGTCATGCGTGATAAGGAAGAGGCCCACGACTACCGTTACTTTCCGGAACCAGACCTGGCCCCTCTATTGATCTCATTGCAGTTACAAGCCCAAGTAAAAGGGCAAATGCCCGAACTTCCCACGGCAAAACGAGATAGGTTTAAGACGGCCTACGAGCTGACGGATTACGATGCGTCAGTTCTCACGGCGTCACGAGATCTGGCAGATTATTACGAGGTCGTAGTCGCCAAGACCGGCAACGCTAAGTTGAGCGCAAACTGGGTAATGAATGAGCTTTTGGGGCGTTTAAATACAGAGGGCCAGGAGATTGAAAAATCGCCTGTTTCTGCCGACCATCTAGCGTCGTTAGTGGCAAAGATTGTAAGCCAAGAGCTGAGCGGAAAAATGGCCAAGGATATTTTTGAAGAGATGTTTGTCACTTCAAAATCTCCCGAATCCATCATTAAGGAAAAAGGGCTAAGCCAAATTTCTGATACTGGAGAGCTAGAAAAAATTATTCGACAGGTGATACTCGCCAATCCCAAACAGACGGAAGAGTTCCGCTCTGGAAAAGACAAGCTGCTCGGATTTTTCGTTGGCCAAGTGATGAAGGCGACGAAGGGGCAGGGAAACCCAGGAATGGTTAACGAGTTGGTTACAAAACTACTTAAGGAGTGACATGAGAGCGTTAGTTACAGGAATTAGTGGCCAGGATGGATCCTATCTAGCCGATCTTCTCTTGCAAAAAGGGTATGAAGTTTTTGGAGTCGTGCGTAGGTCCTCTAACGAACGATTCGACCGAATTGCTCATATTCGAGACCGAGTCACTCTTATCCACGCCGATCTACTAGATCAAGTTTCCCTTTCTAAAGCATTGGAAAAATCCCGGCCAGACGAGGTGTATAACCTGGCGGCACAATCCTTTGTTCCCACTTCTTGGGAGCAACCGGTATTAACGGCAGAATTTACAGCTATCGGTGTATCTCGACTGCTTGAAGCCATTCGGGCCGTCTGCCCTAAAGTAAAGTTTTACCAGGCCTCTAGCTCTGAAATGTTTGGGAAGGTACGTGAAATTCCTCAAACCGAGATGACTCCTTTTTATCCACGAAGTCCTTACGGGGTGGCAAAGGTCTATGGCCATCACATTACGGTAAACTACCGTGAGAGCTACAACATGTTTGCAGTCTCGGGAATTCTTTTTAACCATGAGTCCCCTCGCCGTGGGCTCGAGTTCGTGACGCGTAAAATTACCGATGGCGTTGCTAGGATCAAGCTTGGCTTGGCCAAAGACTTGAAGCTTGGCAACCTTGAGTCAAAAAGAGATTGGGGTTTTGCTGGCGATTACGTTCGTGCCATGTGGATGATGCTTCAGCAGAAAGAGCCAACGGATTATGTGGTGGCCACCGGAGTCACCCATTCGGTTCGCGAGTGCGTTGAAATTGCCTTTAAGGCTGCGGGATTGAACTACCAAGATTATGTAAAAACCGATCCTGAGTTTTTAAGGCCCGCCGAAGTGGATCAGCTTCTGGGCGATCCTTCCAAAGTTAAAAAAGAGCTGGGGTGGCAGGCTGAGGTCTCCTTTACCCAGATGATTGAGATGATGGTGAAGGCTGATCTGGAAAGACACCGTAAGTGAGACCTTTTAAGACGGTTCTCTTTCTCCTTCTGTTTCCCCTTTTTTTGATGGCGGCTGATGCCTTTTACTGCCCGATGAAGTGTGAGAAGGAGAAAAATTATCCCACGAATAAGGTGCGGTGTCCTGTCTGCGGAATGAAGCTTGAAAAAGTAGGTGAGGGGGGAAAAAAAGGAATGGAGATTCCTGAGTTTCGTCTCGATCTCAACACAACACCAGTGCCAAAGGCCAATCAGCCGGTTGCTTTGTTGTTTTCACTGAGAAACACAAAAGACAATACACCCTTAAAAGAATTGGAGATCGTTCACGAGAAACCGTTCCATCTCATTATGGTGCGACAAGATCTCTCATGGTTTTCCCACGAACACCCGACGATCACGGCACCAGGGGAACTGAGGCTCGACTTTCAATTTCCGACTGGCGGAAATTATGTCCTCTATGGCGACTTCAAACCAAAGGATAAAAAAGGGGAGGTGATTCCAGTCGCCCTGCGAGTAGAAGGCGAAGCGCCAAAAGCAATTTCACTGGTCAAAGACAAACCAGGGCAGCCAAAAAAGAGTGAAGATTACGAAGTGCTTCTAAACTACGGGGCAAAGCTAAAGAGCGGTGAGGCGACAAAATTGGTTTTCACCGTGAAGAAAAAATCTAAGCCGGTGCAAGATATCGAAGCCTTCTTAGGGGCGGCCGGGCATTTGGTGGGCATTAGCCAAGACACTACCCGATATATTCACGCCCACCCGGCCGGACACGATCCCAGTGCAGGGCACGGATCAGAACACGAAGGTCATATGGGCCTTGTTAAATACGGACCGGCGTTGGAGTTTTCCTCGGTGTTTCCTAAAGAAGGCCTTTATAAGTTATGGGTGCAGTTTCAGCATCAAGGCAAACTTCAATCCGTTCCTTTTGTGGTGAACGTCGAATCGGGATTGTAGAGTTAAGCAACGCTCCAGGCAGTAAAAAAGGCGCGGTGTTTCTTGCGGTACTCGGCACAAAGCTCTGGATGGAACAGACCCGAAAGTAGCTCGCAGCTATCAGCAATGCGCGGGCCAGAGCGGTTAAAGTAAGCATTTCCATCGCACACGAACATTTTGCCATCGCGAACCGCGCTAAGTCGCATTAGGTGGCTCATCACCTCTGGCACTTTCATTTCCTTTAGCGTTCGAGGAACGTCAAAACCGCACGGATAGAGGGCGATGATCTCAGGATTGATACTTTCGATTTCACTCCATTCCACTTTTAGGAAATGGTCGGCGTCACTCACGATTAGAGGAACCCCTCCGGCAACGCGAACCAGCTCAGGAATCCAGCCTCCTCCGACAATAGGAGGTTGAAGCCATTCCAAATTGAGAACCCTGGGCCAAGCAGCGGCGGGAATAACCGCCTGGCGGACCGCGTCCAGCTTGGCGCGAAAACGGTGGCGTAACTCTTGGGCCTCTTTAACGCGGTTTGTAGCAGCGCCTACCTGGAGGAAACTCTCTTCAATTTCCTCCAAAGTGTATGGTTTGAGCGAGAGAAGTCGAGTCTGTTGCCCCGTCCAGCTGCAAACTGCCGCCTCTACGTCTTTAAGGGACACGGCGCAGACGTCGCACTGGTCCTGCGTGATAACCAGGTCAGGCTTAAGGCTAGCGAGCTGCTCCGTGTCTATTTCATAAAGGCTTAGCCCTTTTCGGACCCGTTCTTGAACCTCTTCATGGATGGCTTGACTAGGCAAACTAGGGTTCAAACGCGGTTGGGAGAGTTGGGGAAGCCCGCGAATAGAGCCTGGGTAATCGCATTCATGTGAGATTCCGACCAGTTGGTCCCTAAGACCGAGCTCACAGAGGATCTCGGTGGCACTTGAAATCAAGGAAACGATACGCATGTTTATTCTGATAACATCTTGATCCCAAGCCGGGTAGGCGGCTATACCGTAGCCTATGTTTAATGCGGGTGAGATCCAACGGTTAGTGGAAGTCGGCATTCCAGGAAGCAGCGCTCAGGCGCGCGACTTGACGGGTACTTCAGACCACTTTGAATTAATAGTGGTGTCGACGGCTTTTGAAGGCAAAAAGCTTATGGAACGGCACCGGATGGTCTACTCGGCCATCGGTCCGGCCGTGGGCGGCGAGATTCACGCGTTAACGATTAAAGCAAATACCCCCCAAGAGCTTGAGGTGAAATCATGAGCGAACGAAATATTGAAACGGTAAAGACAGAGATCGAAGCCCTGGTTGCCAAAGATCCCATTGTCCTTTTTGTAAAAGGAAATGCCGCGATGCCCATGTGCGGCTTTTCCAAAGGGGTGATGGATGTCTTTCAAAACCTCGGAGTGGCGTTCAAAACTTACGACGTACTGGAAGACTCTTTGATCCGCGAAGGGGTCAAACAATTCACTCAGTGGCCCACCATTCCCCAGATTTTCATCAAAGGGGAATTCATCGGTGGCTATGATATCGTTAAAGAGCTTTATCAAAAGGGTGAGCTGCAAAAAATGATCGCTGAAGCCACTGAAGTTAGGAATTGATCGCATGAGGAAACTTTGGGTTTATGGATTTTTAATGGTATCATAGCCACCGATGAATT
>JAYVQZ010000468.1:0-15788 GCA_043776735.1 Deltaproteobacteria bacterium
CAACTCCGGTGAAGGCACCGTACAACGAGCAATCACGAAGCACAAAACCCGGGATCCTTGGGAGCTAGTGCGAAAAGGGGTTGAGGTCTATCCTCGCTACTTGGCCAAAGTGATCGCTGCGGTGTTGATTTTAAAGAATCCGAACTTGGTGCAATAGCGTCAACTCTGCGAACTCTCAGGCCGCAAGGCCTGGGAGTCTCAAACTCTGTCGTTAACTTGGGCGAGCTAAGCGTTTACGAAGGATTCAATACGATCGAAAGCTTTCTCTAGCTGAGGCAATCCCAGCGCATAGCTGATACGGATTGAATTCTCTTTTCCAAAAGTAGATCCAGGGACCGCTCCCACATATTTTTGCGAGAGAAGGGCTTTGCAAAATTCAAAGTCTGTCATCCTCTTTGCCGTCAAAAACGGAGAGAAATTCAAATAAAAATAGAAGGCGCCGGTGGGGCGAACGTAGGTGACCGCATGTTTCATCTTATCCAGTCGACCCAAGATATACTTACGGCGCTTATCAAACTCTCCCACCATGTTGGTGACTAACGACTCTGGAAGTTTCGCTGCCGTGATCGCAGCCCACTGAACAAAAGAGGTGACGTGGCTATTGCTTTGGCTTTGTAAGGCCGACATCCTCTTGATGACGTCTCTATCGCCAATCGCCCAACCCAATCGCCAACCCGTCATGCAATGGCTTTTGGAAAAGCCACTAATGGTGATGGTGTTGGCAGCTGCCTCCGGTCCCAATGCGGCTGCGCTGACGTGCTCAGACCCATCATAAAGAATCTTTTCGTAAATCTCATCGGAGAGAACCCAAAGGTTTCTCTGCATGGCCCAACTGACTAAGCCCGTCATCTCTTGTCGAGTGTAGGTAACTCCCGTTGGGTTATTGGGGGAGTTGATGAAAATGCCTTTGGTATTCGGGGGCAACGAGATATTTTTCCACCGTTCGAGGTTGGGCCGGTAGCCGTCCTCTTCAAGTAGTGGCAACGGATGCATTTTTGCCCCACACAATTCGATCATTGGTCCGTAACTGACCCACGCTGGCGTAAGTACCAGGACTACGTCGCCTGGATCCACCAAGGTCTGCAGCATAAGGTAAATGGCATGTTTGGCGCCGCAGGTAATGATCACTTCATCGGGAGCGACTTTAAATCCATTTTCCCGGGTCACCTTTTCGGCAACCGCTTCGCGGAGTGCCAAAAATCCGGGTGCCGGTGTGTATTTGGTGATGCCATCGGCCATCGCTTTTGTGGCCGCGTGCTGAATCGCCTCGGGGGTGTTGAAGTCAGGCTCGCCCGCGGCGAGCGAGATGACATCATGCCCTTTGGATTTTAGTTCGGCTGCTTGGGCCGAGATTTCCATAATGGTTGAAGATTTTAGACCTTGGACCCGTTGCGATATTTTCATGCTCATAAAAAGTGGTTATCCCTTTCTCTTCATCCGCTCAATTAGGGCGGTGTTTACGTGCTCGGGAACTAGCTCCGAGACATCTCCCCCATGGGCACTAACTTCCTTGACCACGGTAGAGTTTACAAAAATAAATTTTTCAGAAGCCATTAAAAAGAAGGTCTGCAGCTCAGGCAACATCCGTCGGTTTATCGTGGCCATCTGAAACTCGTATTCAAAATCAGAGACGGCACGAAGGCCTCGAATGAGGGAGTGAATTCCGGTTCGTTTGGCATAATTCACCAAGAGGCCGTCGTAGATTTCCACCTTCACCCGTTGATTTCCTTTAAAGCAGTCTTCAACGAGGCGCTTTCGCTCTTCATCGAGAAAGAGCGGCGTTTTTTTCCCCGAATGGGCCACTAAAATGACTAGCTCATCGAAGACGGCTAGCGACCTTTCAATAAGATCCACGTGGCCACGGGTAATGGGGTCAAAGGTTCCAGGATAGATTGCCCGTTTGGGGGGCCGCAAATTTTCGAGTTTCGGACTCATCGCACTTCTTTTTATCTTTGGCAGTTATTTCTGTGAGGCGAGGGAGTTATCCTCGCGAAAGAAAAAGAGATTTGATTCACCAAACCCCTTCTCTTTCCAAAGAACGTAGCCTGGAAAAAGTTGAGCCGAAAGTACCATCCGGCTCGGATGTTTCACAAGCAAAATGGCATCGGGTGCCGCTTGATCTACCATCCCCTGGGCCAGCCTTAGCGCGAGTTTTTCGTCTTCCCACAGGGGAAAAGGGGGATCGGCAATGACTAGATCAAAGCCGCCGCCAAATAGTTTGGCTGGATCGCGTTGCAAAAAAGAGAAGACATCTTCGCAAAAGGTAACCGCCCGACTCTCTTTGGTTAATTCCTTTTTTAGGTCCTGAAAGGTGGTTCGTTCTTTCTCTACGAAGACTACCATCGCGGCTTCTTCAGCCAACGCACTCATTCCAAAGCGGCCCTGTCCGGCAAAGAGGTCCAGAACGCGGGCCCCGTAGAGGTAGGGACGCAGGGTGTCGACGGCGCTTTTAAGGGCGCGAGCTCCCACCGGTCGCAGTTCGGGAAGTTCAGTTTTTTTAGGGGATGGGGGACGGCGCTTACTCATGAACTGGTGCGCTTCACTCTCACGGGCAGACCCGAGACAAAGACTCGAGTCCCATCAGCGGACACTTTCCACTGAAACTCTACCAACGCATTGGCTCCCTGGTCTTGGGCACGTTTTTTTAATAAGAGAAAAGCGTCTTTCAGCGGGTCCTGAGTCGTAGAATCAATCTCTGCCTGGACAGAAACCGGAAGCAGATACGACTCGATATCATAGCCGTCAAGATGCGGTGTTGAGGAAAAGACAAAGTTGTCTTCATGAGAAAGGGAGATAGTTCGCGTGCTAGCGGGAGCGCTTGGGCGAGGGGCAGAAAGCTTTTCCGCCTTTGGGGCCAAGGCCTCAGCCGCTTGCGGCATTAGCTCGCCGAAGTCTTGAATTTCCTTAAAAGCATTTGTGCTCTCTTTAAAGGAGTCATCTTCCAACTCGGTCATAGCCAGGGGTTCATTGAAGGTTGAGGCTGGAATTTCCTCCGAAACGGCGTCGCCGCCGTCTAGTCCCATGAACGGATTAAATCGAGCCCCGCAAGGGCACTGCACCTCAAAGAGGTAGTCCTCGTGGGTAATGCTTTTTTTGCACTTTGGGCAGATTGAATCCATAGGCCTCGTTATTTACCGTGGCACTTCTTATATTTTTGCCCGCTGCCGCACGGGCAGGGGTCATTTCGGCCGACTTTTTCTTCCGAATTACGCACTGGTGCATGTGAAACTGCAGACTCGTCACCGTGGAAAAAATTCATCTCCTGCTCTTTAGGCTGTAGCTCTTCCACTTGCTCTTCACGGGTGATTTGTACCCGATACAGCTTGGTGATGACATCCGTTTTCACCTGCTCATCCATGAGCTTAAAAAGAGTGAACCCCTCTTTTTTGTACTCTACGAGAGGATCTTTCTGTCCGTAACCCCTAAGCCCAATACCTTCTTTAAGGTGATCAATATTGAGAAGGTGATCTTTCCACAGGCCATCAATGGCTCCCAGGTAGACATACTGCTCAAGCTGGCGCATGACTTCACTGGTATTGGCCTTTTCCTTCTCCTCGTAAAGAGAGGTGGCCTTAGTGAGGATGGCTTCAACAAGCTCTTTTTGACTGCCGTGTTTATCAAAGAACCCTGGGTCCCCGGTTCCCATGTGGTTATCAAAGAGAAAGATCAAAGACTCGGTCAATCCCTTAATATCCCATTCCGAGGGACGCGCTGCGGCAGCAAACGTAGCGCACAGCGCTTCTACCTGTTCTCTAACGATATCTAAAATTAGGTCTTTGGTGTTCTCACCCGAGAGAATGAGCTTTCTCATCTCGTAGATCACTTCGCGCTGCTTATTGAGAACGTCGTCGTACTCAAGAAGGTGCTTACGAATGTCATAGTTGTGCGCTTCCACTTTTTTCTGTGCGTTCGCTATCGCTCGATTGATGAGCTTCGACTGAATCGGCTCATCCTCGGGCATATTGAACTTGTCCATATAAGCCTTAATGCGCTCACCTTGGAAAATACGTAGCAGATCATCCTCGAGTGACAGGTAAAAGCTTGAAGATCCGGGATCTCCCTGTCGGCCAGCACGGCCTCTCAGCTGATTGTCGATGCGGCGCGACTCATGGCGCTCGGTGCCGATAATATGAAGCCCGCCCTTTTGAGGAACGCCAGGTCCAAGAACGATATCGGTTCCACGACCTGCCATATTGGTGGCGATAGTGACAGAGCCCGCTTGCCCGGCGTGAGCCACAATTTCGGCTTCTCGTTCATGAGCTTTGGCGTTTAAGACGTTGTGAGGAATTCCTTTTTTCTTCAGTAGATCACTTAGAAGTTCAGACTTCTCAATGGAAATGGTACCCACAAGAACCGGCTGCCCTTCCTTGTGGCATTCGGAGATCTCTTCGCAGACGGCGTTGTACTTCCCCTTCATTGTTTTATAGACGACGTCGTCATGATCGATTCGAACCATCGCGCGGTTGGTGGGGATGATCATCACTTCAAGATTATAAATGGCATTGAACTCGGCAGACTCAGTGTCGGCAGTTCCCGTCATTCCCGAAAGTTTTTTGTACATGCGGAAATAGTTCTGGAAAGTGATAGTGGCTAGCGTCTGATTTTCATTCTCAATGACGACATCTTCCTTGGCCTCAATCGCCTGGTGCAGCCCATCACTCCAACGGCGGCCTGGCATAAGGCGACCGGTAAACTCATCCACAATGAGGACTTCCCCCTCTTTAACGACGTAATCCACGTCACGGTGGTACATCGCATGGGCTCGTAACGCCTGATGCACGTGATGCACATACTCAATATGTTCCGGGGCATAGAGGTTGTTAATACGAAGGGATTTCTCAACCTGATTCACACCCTCTTCGGTAAGCGCCGCGGTCTTGGACTTCTCATCAATCGTGTAATGGGTCTCTTTTTGAAGTGCGGGAATGATAGCGTTGATCTGATAATACTTTTCCGACGAGTCATCCGTCGGGCCACTGATAATCAGAGGCGTTCGAGCTTCATCGATTAAGATAGAATCGACTTCGTCGACAATGGCGAAGTTAAGCTCTCTCTGGACGTACTCATCCAGTCGGAATTTCATATTGTCGCGAAGATAATCGAATCCAAACTCGTTATTGGTGCCGTAGGAAATATCAGCCCCATAATTTTCACGCCGCTCTTGGTCGTTTAGGCCATGAACAATGATGCCTACAGAGAGACCGAGGGCCTTATAAACTTGTCCCATCCATTCGCTATCGCGTTTGGCTAGGTAGTCGTTCACGGTGACAACATGAACCCCTTTGCCTTCGAGTGCGTTCAAATAACAGGGAAGGGTGGCGACGAGCGTTTTTCCTTCTCCCGTTTTCATTTCAGCAACACGACCCTGATGCAAGATCATCCCACCGATAAGCTGCACATCGAAGTGGCGCATATTAAGGACCCGACGCGACATCTCTCTACAAACGGCGAAGGCATCGGGAAGGATGTCATTAAGGGTTGCCCCTCGGGCCAACATTTCTCGAAACTGGATGGTCTTTGCCGCCAGTTCGTCCTGGCTGAGGGGAATTAAACCGGCCTCTAAAGAATTGATTTTTTCTACAATAGGCCGAAGGCGCTTCACTTCGCGGTCATTTCGGCTGCCGAATAATTTTTTCGCTAGGTCTTGAATCATGACGATGCACTATATCATAGAAGTTTTAGCGGAGTAGCGGATTAACCTATGGTTTTGGCCTCTTGGACAAGATTTTGAAGATATTTTTGGAAGGATTCTAAGGCCAGAATGAGGTCGGCTTCTGCGGGAACAGCAACGGGCTTTCCTACGTTTACGGTAACTTCATGTCCTCGGCCAGCAAAAAGAGTTCCGGTGGGAGCAATTGGGAAAGTTCCGTGGATCCCGATGGGTAAAAGCGGTGCTCCTGAGTTCTGGGCAACACGGATAGCCCCCTTTTTTAACGGAAGTAATTCGCCGTCTCTTGTTCTTCGTCCTTCAGGGAAAATAACTACCGAACGTCCCCTTTGCAGTCCTCGTTCTACATTTTGCATCACGTGGTAGTCGCGACCGGCATCATTGCGCTTTAAGAAGTGGCAGCCCATTACCCGCATGGTTCTGCCAAAAAAAGGAATCTTGGCCACTTCCGTTTTGGAGATCCAAACAAACTCTCGCGGCAAGGCCGCTAGCACGGCGATGTCCCATATGCTGGAGTGATTGGGGGCAACCACATAGGCGGTTTCCGGTTTCCAGTTTTCCAGGCCTTTAAGTGTAAGGCGAATCCCCATAAGGCGACACAGGCCACGGCCCCAAAGACGGTGGGCGGCGTAACCACGCGACGGCTTCACCGCAAAGACTATCTGAATCCAGAAGGCGCCAAGGACGGTCCAAAGCGCAGCCAAAAAAATGAAAAGTGCATTAGTTAGTTTTCGAAGTGGTTTAAACACGATTTAAACCAGAGAAAACATCTTTAGATGGGCAAGGCAAGGGGCTTTCCAGTGTGCGGGTCTCTCTGAGGATTAAAACTCGATGGCGTCTTCCAGGGGGATTTGGCCAATCCAATGGCGAAGCGTGCAAACGGCACTCTCTGGCGATTCGGGATAGTCCACTCGCACATAAGTGAGGCGAACGCGGCGGCCAAAACTTTCCAAATCCATGGAGACGATGTCGGTCCAAGTTCCGGTGTTGAGGTACTGTTTACTCTCTCCAATGGGCACATGCTTATAAATATGAGTGTGGCCAAAAATAACCGAATGGATCTCCGGAGTCTGCAGGATTCGGCGGGCGGCGTCAGTGAGATCAGGGAAGACACTAGCCTCGCGTAACATTTTCATCGTCATTCTCAGATTGGTATGACGATAGCGGGAACGGCTGATTTGAGTTGAAACAAAGAACGACGCCAGCCGAACAATATTCACCATGGCAAACCAGGTATCGTGAAGGAGCAGCCACCAGATGACGGCACGAAAAGGGCGCACTTTATCAATGAAGGGGCGAGACATCTTAAAGCGAATCAAATAATAGAGCGTAAAAAGCGTTCCCCAGGGAAGATTTAAAATAGGTTCCGAGAGATTCTCCGTAAGAAAAAGTCGAGTCGGATCCACGCGGTTTATCGCTTCAAATTGGTGCCCGTGTTCGACGTGCACCCCATCGGCAACATAAAAAAAGTTCTTCCAATTCACATCGCAGTCGACAGCTTTATCGAAAATGTCGCGAACTTTCTTCCAAAAAAGTTCTTGATCATGATTCCCAATAACGTACGTCATAGAATTGCGTTTATTCTTTAAAAACCTTTTAAGAGCATTAAAAAAGATGGGATGACCGGTAATGATGGCCTTGATTTTTGAGACGGAAATTGTCTCAGTGATTGCGGCGGGATAATGGCCGTGGTAGTCCACCTGAATAAGGTTAAGCATATCACCGTTGAAAATGATTTCGATTTCAGTGTCGGCGTATTCTTTAGTGGAATAATATTCGAGAAACTCTTTGAAGCGGCCGTCGAAAGGGAAGTCCTCCATTGCATTGGGCGTTCCGTTGGGCAGCTTTACGCCGCCACCCAAATGAAAGTCCGACACAATGAGCTTCATTTTCTTCATGAAAGAATTTACCCGGCCTTACGTTCCGGATCGGCATCGGAGCCGCCGTATTCATCAGTACTGTCCACTTTTTCAAGTAGGGAGATGGCAAGGCGCATGGTTTCAATAAGCCGTTTTTTCTTGGAATCAATGGACGATAGAACAAACGTCGATTTGCGAAGTCGATCTTCAAGTGCCTCTTGTTCAAACTCTAGAGCGTCACATTTTTTTCTTAGTTCAAGAAGGTGTTTGTCTTTGGAATCAAGCAGCGCCTGCATGTCGCGCTTTAATAGCTCATGCTTAGTTTCAATCTCGCGCTCTTTCAGCTTAATCTTTTTGAGGTCCTCGCGGATCTTCTCTTTCCATTCCTCTTTTTGGCGGTACCAGGCCTCGACGTCGGCATCGAGTTTTCCCGTGGTTCGAAGACGCTCTTCAAGTTCAGCACGCACTTGAGCAACATCACCTTTATGACGATCTTTGAGTTCTTGGAACTCTTTACGGAAATGGTCTCTCTCGCTCTTTACCGCCTCAGATTCACCGGAACGATCTTGAATGGCACGAGTGGCGCGTTGCAGTTCCCCGGTCAACTTTTTAAGCATCGCCTGATGTTGGCTAAGCTGCTCCTTAAGGTCTTTGGACTCGGCTTCTTTTAGGGAGATGTATTTTCTCAGAACGTCTAATTGGCCGGTGGAAACCCCAGCGCTGTTGCCAAGTCGAGAGATGCTATCGACCTGCGGTTTCATGAGGTCCATCTGGACTTCAAGATTTCCATTGGGGGGAGGCACATTGACTCCCGTGGACGTATTTTCTGCCATTTTGGAGGGCTTTTCTTTGTAAGACGTTATCGGCCACTGCTTTTCGGTCTCTTCCGGTGGCAAGGGAACTGGCGGCGGGGAGGCCGACTCTACCTTCGGAAACATCGGCTCAATTCGAGAGATGCTGGGTGAATCTGGAAATGCAGGACTGATCTCCCCTTCGCTATCAATGCGAAAAAAATCAGATTTCCCGGCGCTTTTTTTGGACTTGGGATCGTTTGATGACACAACGTTCTCCTTCTTTCCCTATCGGTAAAAACTCAATTTTTCTCAAATTGAGGGAGAAGGGGAAACCATTTGGAAAACGAATTTTTGATTTGCCAGCCTTTACCCGCATTGCGGAGTGGGGAAAGGCCTTTAAAACTCTCACTGATTACGTGGTCCAAAACGTGATGGAGGCAAGTGGCCTCACTCCCTACCAGCCAAGAAAGCCAAGGCGAGGGGCCTGTTTGCCAAAACGGTACCTGCGGGAATGAATAAAGGACTGACTCCCGCCTCGCTATGGTTCGGTCCTTTTAATTTAAGTTGAACACGGATACTCGCAGTACGGGGCCGGCCGCCGCTTGGAACGTTCTAGAAGGCGCTCTCGTAGAATCATTCCAAACGCAGAGAAAGCAAAACCGCCACCGTTACTAACAGACGCGGACTACGCAAAAGGCATCTTTCGTCGGCAAAGCCACCGCGGTTGCGGCCGCCAAAAAGTTCTGATCAAAGTCGGGCCATAGCCAGGGCGCACAGACTGCGTTATGAAGCGCGTTATGAGCTTCTCTCAACGCCCAGTTCGTGATGACGCGGTTCCCTTTGCCTCGCGTTGGTTAAGGGGAGAAAAGCGCTACCTCTTAGCGGTGGCGTTTCCAGTTATTAGTTTCCCTACGTTAGCCCTTCCCAATGGCGTGAAATGGGATACGTGGTACGACAAACCGTATTTTATTGTGTTGGCCAGTGTGGTGTCGCAGAGGCAATGGATGGGGTGGCTATGGGCCGGAAGGCAGCCCGCTCCGCAGATTGAATGCCTAGCTCCTGTGCTTTCTGCAGAGGGGAAAAAAGGGTGGTACCAGTTCTCTCAATTAAATAGAGGGGTCGACTACCGGGTTCAGTTTTTTCCCCAAGCCAAGAGTTCACGCTCGGAGATTGAATTTCGGTGGGCAGGAGGGGCATTGACTGCCCAGACCACGGGCGGCGCTTTTCCTTTGGAATCAGCTCCTGAGGCGGCCTTTGTTTTTTCTCGGCACTATTTGGTTTCAAAGCAAAAGCGTTCGACCGTGCTGCGGGCCTTTGAACATCAAAATCGGATGGCGTGGGAGGTGGAGAGTCTGACGGTATCCGGTTTGGCCTCCCTTATTCCGGCCGGATTGAAATTAGAAGGCGAGACCCCGGAGTCTTCCTATTTTGCCAAAGGGTCTCTATTTGCCGAAGGGGCGCCCCAAAGGTATTAGGGGCTTTTTGCAGGGACGACCGGCAGCAAGAAAAGCCTTTGCACCGCCCCCAATTCAACAATGTCTGTTTTTTTTACCTGCCGGCGAATCGCCTCTAACGTATGGCGTGGGATGTTCTTTTGAACCATATTTACCAGCCACCGGGGGATTCCCCCTTTTGGATCGATGTGGACAAGATATTCTACAAACGTTTTGTCCCGATCCAACGCTCGCATCATATAGCGACTCTTAATGACTTGGCCTCTGATCATCTTGGTGGCCGGAACGGAGGGGTCATCTATCGACATAAAATGAAAAACCAACTCCTTGGTGGGTTCCAGATATTCGGCGGAGGTGTGTAACACAAAATCACGATTCTTGGTAAATGGCGGGGTGGCAATGCTCGTGTATTCGATCCGTTCACGTTCCGAGATCTCTTTCACAATATGGGCTTCGATCAAGTGCGGTACCCACTCATGGCGGCGAGGCGTGTCGGCTAAAACGCTTGCCACTTTTGCGATGGGGGCATCTATAGTGGCCTCGCCTTTGAAGGCAAAGAGGGGGCTATCTGGTGGGTCCCAGCGAAATACCGAGATTCCCTCTCGTTCACTAAGTAGCTCCCATTTCACTAGGGAGAGATCCGCCTCTGAAGAGGGCCTTACCTGCAGAGAAAAAAAGGTCAAAAAAAGAAAGGAAAGGCGAAAGGGCAAACAGGCAAACATACCGAATGTTACCTTTATTGGGTTGCGAAAGGAAGTTCCAGAGAGCCCCGGCGTCACTCCTTCCAAAAAACGGCACCTATCGTTAAATCCCACTCACTAGCGAAGGGTTTGAGAAGCCAGGTCGCGGTCTCCAATCTGATCGCGTACCCAACCCACATCTGACACAAAAACCGTTTTGTCAGAACCCATCGAGTGTTCGATTTCTGCGCCGCGCTTTAGTCGGGGACCAATATAATGAACCCCTTCGGAAATCACGCCAATGAGAGAGTAGTCGCTAGCTGCATTCTTTCGTAAAAAGACGCCGCCACCGGAATCACCAGTATAAGTAGCGAAAGTCTGTCGGACTCCGTTTATATCCCCTGAGCCAAGAGGCCCTTCGATGACTCCGCTCGTGGGAGTGTAATTAGAGGGTAGAACCATAGAAAAAACCGTGGAAAAAGTCGCACTGGCCACAAAAGCTAGGATAGGGACACCCATTCTATCGGTAGGTCCAGCCGGCAAATTTCCTACTTCAACTAGGAGCTCTTTTGCTTTTTCGCTGCATGCTGAGGATGAAAAATGGACTACGGCAATGTCATTTCCCCCCACCAGATCCCTACCCTTCACCTTGATGGAAGGGTTTTTGATAACTCCAAAGTCAGCAGTGAAAAAAGTAGTGGCGAGATTCTTTCTCGACTCATCCAAAACACAGTGCGCGGCAGTCACGATACTGCAACCCCAGCCGATGGATTTTTTCACGTGATTTATCAGCGTCGCCTGGCACGTGTGTTCGGCTTGGGAGGTGGCAGGATCATTGAACCCCACTCCAATTTGAAAACTTGGGTTACCGTTAGTTTTAGCGGGAAATAGAGTAATGCCTAAAAGGGCGCGGGAACCAAAAAGAAAGACAAGAAACACGACGCAGGACTTCATTCGAACCCCCCAAAGGAGGGTTAATGCAAGGGTGGGACCGCTTTGATTTTGCGGTGAAGAATCCGAAACAAATAGTTTTTTTCAGTCTTGTAAACAGCGAGAATACGCCTATCAATTATTCAATTCTAAACTTCATGGCAAATAAGGCACCTTAGAGTCGCAACTCTCTGAACCATTTCTAGAGGCTATTTCGGTACGGTCGGGTCATTTTCATCGAGCAGTTTGAGAAGCTCGTAATTTTCTAATCTGGTTTGAAAAGTCTCAAGGACGCTATCAGTGAGGGTGTCGTTTTTAAGAGGGGTTTTTTCTCCCGTCCGGTGTTCGGTCACGCGACTATCGATAAAATCATAGGTGCGCACACGGGGGGCAGCACGTCTTGCCCCGACAGAGGTCTGTCCTGCTTTTGCCGCTTTTTTTAGTTCTGCTTGCTCCTCAGCGGCCCGAGCAGCTACCTTAGCCGTTAGGATCTTTAAAGCGGTGGCGCGGTTGGAAACCTGCGATCGCTCACTCTGGCACTCCACTACAATTCCAGTTGGTATATGGGTTAGCCGTACAGCAGACTGTGTCTTGTTGACGTGCTGTCCTCCCGGACCCGAGGACGTGAACGTTGCCATTTCAATGTCGGCATCTTTCACTTCGACCGCCTTAATTGGAGCAGACGGAACGACAGAGATGATGGCCTCATTCGTTAAGCTGCGTCCCCCGATGCGAAATTCGATGCGGTGCAACCCAGACTCATTATGAAAGGCGCTCCAAGCCCCGGACCCTTGGATCTCAATGGTCACGTTGCCTGGGCTGCTGTTAAGCAAATCAAACTTCCAGCCGCGTTTTGCCGCCATGGTCAGATAACTCTGGGGTAGTTGTTGAAGGATTTTTGTAAAACCCTGGCCGGGAGGGCCCGCGCTGTCGATGCTAATGATGACGGTACCCTGGCGGTGGCGAGGATCCAGTTGGGTCAAAAGGGACTGTCTTAACGCGGGAGTTAGGTCTGCGACTTCTTTCTCTATTGCCATGAGTTCCTCTTTGGCCAACTAACTCATTTCGTGGTCTCCAGCGCTTTCAAACTCGTGCAAGGCATCGCGAAGCTCTTGATATTTTCCACTGCGGCGAAGCAGGTTGTGGAAGCGCGAAAAAATATCCATCGTACGGCGAATAACATCCGCTTTTGTCCCAATGGCTCCTGGGCTGTCACCAGCCAGAATTCCCTTTGCCGCAGCCCCCTCCACATTTTCAATGCGATCGGCGACTTTTTGGAGCGGAAAATCTACTGCCTGTTTGCGGTGAGCGGTTTGCTTGTCTCTTGGATTAAAACCATCCGACATGGTTCGAAATAAAAAGAGACAGCCAGGAAGGTTTTGAGAGGGGAGCGATTCCAGGTCAGAGCCATGGGCCATAGAAAACGGGAATAAGGCGAGGAATGTGACTAGACAGGAGAGTCGTTTCATAAGTCTTCTGCTAATCGGAAGAACTCGGCCAAAACCGAAACTGCTTGCACAAATAAAAGCTAATGCAAAGTGCCAATGCTTCCGAAAAGGAGCATTAGGAAGAGGGCCCAGCGATGACCATGCCAAATGCAGCAGAGAAAAAAAAGACCAAAGACCAAGAGAAATTGAATGACACTCCCCTTTCCAATGTTATCTCCCTAAGAGCCCTTTCAGAGCCGATTAATAACAAGGAACTAAGGGACAACAGTTTCAACGACACTGCTATTTCCCAAGCAGACGATCCCAATCGGCCCGACGCCTTTCCTAAAATGGTCTCTTGGCCAGGGATGGCCTTAGTTTGCTGGATCTTCACCGCTCTGGTGGGAATGGTTGGACTTACTGGTTTAGGTACCGGACCCACGATCTACTCTGGAATGGGAGTAGACTTTGCCCCGATTGCCCACAGTGAGGCCACTTTATTTATTCTCCTTGGTTTTAGCCTTGTTTTTTATGTTTACGGAGTCACTAGAAAGTATTCAAAACCCATGGTGCTTGGCGTGGTGCTTTCGGAAGCGGTATTCTCTCTCCTGAAATTGGTTGAGCATTTTGGGAATTCTTGGTTGGGAATCGAATCCCTATTTAACCTCAATCCCGTGCTCTTTCGGTCTTTCCTTGTGGGAACGATGTCGCCACTTTCTGCCGTGCTATTTATTTCAATGAGCGTTTCCGTTTTCCTAATGGTAATCGTTTCAGACCAGAGGCGCCGCGCAATCAAAATAGCTATGTGGCTTACCAGTGCGAGCGCATTGGGCACGGTAATTCTCATTCTGGGCTATTGTTTTGGAACTCCATTTGGGTACACAGGAAACGTTACCCCAGTTTCCTTACCGGCAGCAGTGGCTTTTCTATTCTTGCAGGCAGGCATTCTCATTGCCATTGGCCCGGATCACTATCCGGTCCACGTTAAGTTGAATCGCGAGTAAGTCTGATCTCCGATCTCGCTGGCCTAAAGGCCCGGGAGTCTCAACCGAATATGCTACCTCGGTTGCCCTAAGTGCCCCCTCAGCAATAGTCGTGCGATAGTCGTTTCAGACTGGGTGCCAATAAAAGCCTTTCAGCGTCCTCTACAATCAAATGAGTCACATTGGTTCCCTGAGCTTGCTCTACTTTCCCTCGCACTCGGATCAGCGCCTCTTTAGAAAGCACCTCGCGGTACTTTTCAAAAACCTTGCGCCAGATTACGAGGTTGATAAAGCCCACCTCATCTTCAAGCGTAATAAAGAGAACCCCTTTGGCCGTCGGTGGCATCTGTCGACAGATCACTAATCCTGCCACAGCAACTCGAGTTCCCACTTTTTTCTTTGTGAGCTGAACTGAATCCAAAAGGCCTTCGGCGCTAAGTTCTGGCCGAAAACAGCTGACCGGATGGCCGTTGAGAGAAACCCCTTTGTGTCCATAGTCGAGAGCAATTTGTTCCCATTTTGATTCTTTAGGAAGGGGGGTGAGCTCTTCTTCTGGAGAAAAAACTTCGGCATCGTGGATAAAAGCGCCTTGAATTTCCCACATGGCGGATCTGCGGGAGAGGCCAAAACTTTGAAACGCATCGGCACCGGCTAGTAAAAAGAGGTCCCTTTTTTTTAGAGGATCGGGAACGATCTCACCCCTTATATTTTCAAAAAGAGAAAAAATGGTTGTGGATTTATCCCTGACTTTTTCTATGGCTCGTCCCACTTTTTCGTTAAGTCCACGCACCTCTCTAAAACCCATCCGAACTTCATTGGGCTTTTCTACAAAGTGATCCCAGGTGGATATCTTGGCATCGATCCCATGGACAATCACGCCATGCTTAATAGCGTCGTAGACCAGAGTGCTGGCAGAATAAAATCCCATCGGCTGGGAATTTAAAATCCCTATCAAGTAGGCATCTGGATAGTAGTGGCGCAGATAAGCGCTCGCATAGACTAAAAGGGCAAAAGAGGCGGCGTGGGATTCGGGAAATCCATATTCGGCAAACCCCTCAATCTGATGAAATACCCTGTCGGCAAATTCCTGAGAAATGCCTCGGTTCATTAGCCCCCTCTTAAATTTCTCTCCTAATGGAGAGAGGCGGTTGCCACCGTGGTTTCTCCACGTCCCCATGGCCCGTCGTAACTCATCGGCTTCCCCGGCCGTGAAACCAGCAACCGTCATCGCCATCTTCATGATCTGTTCTTGAAAAAGAGGAACTCCATAAGTCTTTTGTAAAATGGCCTCAAGCTCCGGATGGGGGTAGGTGACCTTTTCTAGACCTGCCCGTCTTTTTAAATAGGGATGGACCATCTCTCCTTGAATGGGACCTGGCCGCACAATGGCGACTTCGACCACAAGATCATAAAATTTGGTGGGTTTTAAACGAGGCAACATGTTCATTTGTGCCCGGGACTCGATCTGAAAGACGCCGATGGTGTCGCCACGAGCAATCTGCTCGTACACTTTAGGATCTTCAGCAGGGATATTGGCTAGAGTAAGCTCTATCCCTCGGATGGTTTTAATGGCCTCCATCGCTTTGCGAAGGCAGGTGAGGATTCCTAGCCCCAGAACATCCACTTTTACTAGGTTTACAATATCCAGGTCATCCTTGTTCCACTGAATAATGGTGCGATCTACCATCGCCGCCTTTTCTACTGGGACAATATGGGTGAGTTTTTCCTGGCTTAGGACAAACCCTCCTACGTGAGTGCCTAACTGACGGGGAAAACCTGAGATCTCTTTTGCCATTTCCAAATAGCGATTTATCAGGGGCTCGGGCACTCGGGTTGTGAGCTGGGCGCGCTCTTCCACTGTTAGAGGGTCCGTCTGCATGTCTCTGCGGTGGGTGAGGGTCTGAACCTTCTCAATCACGGCAATAGGAATACCAAAGGCCTTACCCACTTCACGCAAGGCCGATCTCCTTCTAAAACAAGTGGTCACAGCCGT
>JAYVQZ010000469.1:0-3990 GCA_043776735.1 Deltaproteobacteria bacterium
ATGGTTTTCGGGATGAAACTTTAGTTTTGCCGTAACTTTGTCCTGCGCTCGTTCAATTTCCTCGTCGTGAAACTCAAAAATCTCCCCGCAATCGATGCATACAATATGATCGTGGTGATCTTCGGATTCCATTTCGTAGAGAGTCTCTCCCGAAGTGGCCGTCAGAGTTTGGCGCAAGATTCCGGCATCAAGAAAGACTGTGATGTTCCGATAGACGGTTGCCGGACCAATCGCGGGGAATTTTGAGGCTACTTTCTGAATCAATTGGGTAGGGGAGAAATGAGCAGTCTGTGCCGCAATAATTTCTAAAATATGGTTACGTGACCCGCTGGAGTTGAGTCCTTTGCCCTTTGTGTAGCGATCCAGAATTATTTGAAGGGAACGAAGCTGCCCCTCTTTTCCTTCGGCGTGGGGTTCGTGCACGACACGCTCTCTCCCGCAGGGAAGAACCTTTTTTACACTGACTTTTTTACTATTTGCCACGTCCTCTTATATCTAAAAGGGACCAAAGGCGCCAGGGAATCGGGAAAAGTGCGAAGGTTGTCACGATTCCTGCAGAATCTCGCAATGACGGCAAAAGCGAAAAGGTACTTAAGTACCTTTTCGCTTTTTTAGTTTGTCTCGCTGGAGAAGGCCATTTTTAGGACGCGGGGGGAGGCCATCGTTGTTTGCGTTGTTGCCTCTTCGCGCCAGTCTTTCGTGACGCGAGAAAACTCTTCAGAGAGAAAAACAGCGGCTTCTTTACCGATATTGATGGAAACGCCCCCAATACAAAGGTGAACCCCTCCGCAGGCGCAGCTGCGGACAAAGACAGGGCCTTGGCTGGTGGTTAAAGGCTTAGAATGACCGTGTTCCATAGGAATCCCCAAAATGAATATTGAGAATCATTCTCAATATTCATTAAAGTTAGCTGGGTATCCCGATTTTGGCCAGTACTATTATTTACCCAAAGAAGTGGAGCGTTAAGGGCTCTTCTAGAACCACATCGTCCGGGCTTCATCAATGAAGGCCTTGGCATTAGCCACAGGAACACCAGGGAGAATCCCATGACCTAGATTTAGAATTGCGGGCTGTTTTAGCTTTCGCGCTTCGATCACAAGTTCACGGGTTTTTCTGCGAACCATTGCCTCGTCACCTAACAGTAACGTTGGTTCTAAATTCCCCTGAAACGAAAATTGGGTTCCAATCGCTTTTTCATACTCAGAAAGCGACCAAAGGCTGTCCACACTAAATCCCTTGGCTCCGGTTTTTGCCAAGGACTCCGTTACCTGCTGGGAATGCTTGGCGTAATAGAGCGTGAAAGCCCCTTCTGCCTCTGCCTCTTTGAAAATGTTCTGCAAAATAGGCAGGTAGTAGTCGTTAAAAAACCATTTGGGCATCCAAGAGATCCACGTATCAAAGAGCTGCACCATTTCGACGTGATTTTGTACCTGGTAACAGAGGTACTTGGCCGTAGCTTTACCCAATGACTCGAGTGCTGCCGCGAGGTCTGCAGGATCTCGATGCATCCACGGAAGGATATGTTCGAAGTTCTTCGACGATTTTCCTTCTATCAAATAGCAAGCGACTGTCCAGGGGGCTCCGGCAAAACCAATCAATGCCTTCTTAGTGTCTATTTGCCCACGAATCGATTGAAGCGCTTCTCCTAAAAAGGCCGTGTGTTGCCCAGGACTAAATTGATGGAAAATATCGAATTCGGTACGGGTCCGCATTGGGCTTTCCAGGTACGGCCCAATGGACTCTTTCATCTGCACGGGAAGTCCCAATCCGTGGGGCAGCGTCAAAATATCAGCAAAGAAAATGATCGCATCGACGTCGATCACCTCTAGTGGCAAGAGGCTGACCTCAGTGATCAACTTAGGATTTGTCGCCATTTCCCAAAAGGAATGTTTCTTTCTAATTTCTAAGTATTTCGGCAAGTACCGTCCTGCTTGTCGCATCATCCATACTGGGAAACGGCCTAATTTCTCGCCATGCAAATGTCGGTAGAGATCGGATTTCATTTGGTGAACTTATAGCCTAGGCCACGTACTGAGTGAATGTACTTTGGCTTACTGGGCTCCTCCTCAAAAAACTTTCTTAAACGTACGATAAAGTTGTCGACGGTTCGGTTGGAAGGGAAGGCGTCGTATCCCCAAACAAAATTTAAGACCTCATCACGACTGACGACCTGGCCTTCTTTTTCAATGAGTAGCTTCATGAGCATGCACTCCTTTTGAGTCATCGAAAATGTTTGGCCGCCGCTTCGCCCTTCAAGTTTTACAAAGTCGATTTGCCGGTCCGCCCAAGAAAATAGGGCCGTCTCTTTAGGAAGCCTGGCATACCATAATCGGCGCTTGAGCATTCCCTCGATTCGCAAGAGCAGCTCTTCCATTTCGAACGGTTTGGACAGGTAGTCATCGGCACCTCGTTTGAGCCCATCTACGCGGTGGTTAGGCTCCGAGAGGGCGGATAAGATGAGAATGGGAATGGTAACTGAACGAGAGCGAAGATCTTGGCAAAGATCTAAACCCGTCTTTTTTCCTCTGAGCATTACATCGACGAGGTAGAGATCGTACTCTTCTACTTTTTGGCCCATTAGCGGCTCGGCTGCCTCGTAGGTGGCTACTTCATAGCCTTTGGAACGTAGCTTCTCACTGACCAGCTCAAGAATGGTCGGGTCATCCTCGATGAAACAAATTTTAGCTAGAGCTGCCATCACTATGTCTAACTTATCAGCCCTCCTTAATTGAGGGAAATGCGACGTCAAATTGAGCGCCCCCTTGAGGGGGCCGAACAAACTTGAGGCTTCCCCCTTGGGCTAAGACCAGACTATGGGCGATGTTCAGTCCCAAGCCAGTTCCCGAAGTTTTCTTTCCCTGGGCACCTCGAAAAAAGCGCTCAAAAAGATGCGGCTCGTCTTCGGGATCAATCCCAGGACCGTTGTCTCGGACCGTCACTTGGCCATGTGAAAATTTATCGGTAACTTCAATATCCAAGTGCCTATTGGCTCCGTCGTTGTAGAGTGCGGCATTTTCAAAGAGGCATTGTAGGGCTGTCGACAGCGCCTGGCCATCCACTCGGCAAAGCACCGGTTCCCCCGCGATAACGGAAACTACGACGCCTTTGGCTTTAAGAAAGGGTTCCATTCGCTTTAGGGTTTCTAAAACCAATTCGCCTAACTCAAGAACTTCTTTGTGCAGGGTCTGGCGTTCGAGTCGATTCCAATTGAGCACTTTATCCAGTGTCCCGTTTAGCCTGCGAACTTCATCTAACATCAGTCCAATTTCGTGGCTAAGTCCAGCGTCCTCGCCCCTCTTTTCGCGGATAGATTCCAGGCGCAATTTCAATGCGGTAAGGGGAGTCTTAGACTCATGGCTTACGATCTCTACCAAGTTGTTTTGAATTTCACGGGACCGGGCCTCAGCACGTAAGCTCTGGTAGATGAGAAAAAGGCCAAAGCAGGCCATAAAACCGAAAAAGATAGTCTCCGAAAGGAACATGAGCCGACGGTGATAGGCTTCGTTTTCGATTTGGGCTTTGGATTGGATGTCTGCGGGATGCACTTGTTCGCTATGCTTCTCAAGTAAGACAAGGTGCTTCGTCTTAAGATCTGCCATGTTATTCACTTCACGTAAGAAAAGTGTGGCCCACCAGCTAACTTGGGCGAGCACCAAAAGTGCAACTCCTAAAAACAGGGCTAGCCAGCGACGTTGAGGTTGGCTCTGTTTCATGGGCGCAACGTACTTAGTCTATCCAGTACGTCGTTAAGCACTTGGGGCGTATGCGCTGTAGAGAGAAAGCCCACCTCATACGGGGAAGGGGCAAAGTAGATTCCTTTGTCCAGCGCCCCTTTGAAAAACTTGCGGTAAGTGGCAGCCCCTTGCGGCGTAATTTCAGGAGGAAATTCGGGTCGCTCCGCTCCAAAGTGAATCCAAAAGATTGACGCTAGCGATCGTATTTGAAAGTCACCCCAGGGTTTTAGGGCGTCTTTAAGACCGGTGACAAAGG
>JAYVQZ010000470.1:0-3989 GCA_043776735.1 Deltaproteobacteria bacterium
CCCGGAGAGAGAGTCTGCCGAGCGTCCTAACGAAAGGTAATTCAAACCAACGTCGTTGAGAAAATGGAGCCTGGAAATGATCTCTTTAAGAATCGGTTCTGCAACGAGATTCTGATTGTCAGTAAATTTGATGGCACCGAGCGTAGCCATGCATCGCTGAAGATCTAATCGGCAAATATCTGCGATGGAAAGCTGCGCAATTTTAACTGAGAGGATCTCTTTTTTTAGCCGGGAACCCTGACAATCAGGGCAGGGGCGAGAGGAATAATACGAGTCATCCTCCCCGTACTCGTCATCCTCTTCGTCATCGGATTCTTTAAGGGCGGGAATCACCCCCAGGAAATCATCATTGCCATAAAGTGCCAGGTTCTTGTGTTCCGTAGAAAGATCTTTCCACGGAGTCTCCACAGAGACGCCAAACTCTTTTTTCAATGGCGAAAAGAAATCCTCCAGCCAGCGCTTTGTCTTGGACTGCCAGGGCTGAATCGTCCCCCGAACTAACGAAAGATCGATATCGCCGATCACTTTATTTGGATCGATAAAAACCTGGGTTCCTCGCCCTTCACATTCGGTGCAGGCACCGTGCTCGCTATTGAAAGAGAAGTTTCTCGGTTCTAACTCAGGAAAATTAATTCCGCAGGCAACACACGCCCTTTTGCTGGAGTAGGTGAAAATCTTTTTTGAATCGACGTCCTCAACTTCAACAATCCCGTCGGCAAGTCCTACAGCCAATTCCACTGCCTCAGACAGGCGAAAGTCGATTCCTGGACGCAAAAAGATACGATCCACAAAGACTGAGATATCGTGTTTGGCCGTCTTCTTAAGTTTAATTGGCTCAGACAGGGAAAGGTCCTGGCCATCAATGCGAACTCGAGTAAATCCGCGCCCTTGGAGCTGGTGAAGCTCCTTTTGGTATTCCCCCTTCTTTCCACGAACAAAAGGCGCTAAGACGGAAATACGAGTTCCCGAGGGGAGACGAAGCACCTGATCAACAATCTCGGTCACGGTTTGTTTCTGAACCTCTTTTCCGCACGAAGGGCAAAAGACCACACCTAGCCTTGAAAAAAGAAGACGAAGATAATCGTATATCTCGGTAATCGTGCCCACCGTCGAACGAGGACTTCGACTGACCGCTTTTTGGTCGATAGAAATCGTTGGCGATAGCCCGTCAATGAAGTCCACATCCGGCTTGCGCATCTGCTCTAGGAACTGGCGCGCATAGGCCGATAGCGATTCTAAATAACGTCGCTGCCCTTCTGCATAAATTGTGTCAAAGGCGAGGGATGATTTTCCAGACCCACTAAGTCCTGTGATGACGACGAGCTTGTTGCGTGGAATATCTAACGATATATTTTGCAGATTATGCTCGCGGGCGCCCTTAACAATAATGTGCGTAGACACTTAGCTTCGTTTCTTTAGGAGGCCAGAAAGTGTCGATTCAATTTCCATCCTAATGCGATTTAATTCGGCAACGGAATTGGCTTCAAATCGGTAAACTAAAACGGGTTGTGTGTTTGAGGCTCGTACTAGTCCCCAGCCTTCAGGGTATTCCACCCGAGCGCCATCAATCGGATTTACATCTAGCCCTTTAGCCACGAAAATTTTGCGTGCCTCATCTACCACTTCGAACTTGATTTCGTCTGGGCAATCGACCCGAATCTCGGGTGTGGAAAACGTCTTAGGAAGATCGGCAAGAAGCTCCGAGGGGCTTTTGTCAGCCTGTTCCACAATCTCAATCGCTCGAGCGCCGGCGTAAATTGCATCATCGAATCCAAAATAGCGATCGCGGAAAAACATATGACCGCTCATCTCACCAGCAAGCAGAGAATTGACTTCCTTCATCTTGGCTTTAATCAGGCTATGGCCGGTCTTCCACATGAGGGGCTTACCGCCATGAGCAGCAACATCTGCAAATAGTTTTCTACTCGCTTTTACCTCAGAAATTACCGTAGCCCCTGGGTTGGCCTTCAGTACGGCACGAGCGTAGAGGATAAGAATTTCATCTCCGAAAAGGATCTGCCCACTACGATCCACGAGTCCAACCCGATCGGCATCGCCGTCAAAGGCGACACCCATGATCAGTTTTTCCGATTTGACCTTAGCAATGAGATCTTCCAAGTTTTCTGGTTGGGTGGGATCGGGATGATGGTTGGGAAAATGTCCATCTAACTTTCCAAAAAGTTCCACTACTTGGCAACCCAAAGCCTCATAGATCTTTTTGGCCAGGCCGCCGCCCATGCCATTTCCGCAATCCACAGCGACTTTAAGGCTAAGTTTTCGTCCGATCGATTTAATAATGGCGTCGGCGTAGGCATCCGTCACAGACTGAGCGGATAACTTTCCATGGCCGTGAACAAAGTCTTCTGTCTCGATGAGCGTTCGAACATTCTGAATCTCTTCACCAAACAAAGCCGCTTCCCGGCACGTTACTTTAAGACCGTTGTATTCGCTGGGATTGTGGCTACCGGTGATCATGACGCCACCACCCACCTTTAGGTGTTGAGTGGCGAAATAAAGGCCAGGCGTGGGAACTAAACCTATGTCGACAATATCGATGCCCGAGCTAAGTACAGCCTCAACAAGCGATTGGAAAATGCTATCGGAAGTTAGCCTGCAGTCACGACCAACGGCGATTTTATTAACGCCCTTCTTTTGGAAAAAAGAGGCTAAACCCCGTCCTATTAGGGCCGCCTTTTCTCCCATCAACTCTTTTTCTGCGATTCCGCGGATATCGTATTCGCGAAAGATTTTTGGATTTAGTAACATAGGGTGTTTCCCCTCACTTCTTATTCGGACCAGGAGAGCCAGCAAAAACGATGTGGGCATCGCCCCGTTTGCGTTCCAACCAAAGGAGCATTTTCTTTTCCACCTCGGAGGCGATCATTTGCTGTTTGACCTGTTCTTTTTGTTCTTTGGTCAATCCCGCATAGTCGGCCGCCTTGGCCTCAATGACTTTTAAAAGGTGATATCCCGCTTTGGTTTTTACCGGAGTAGACGATTGTCCAATGGGTAGCTTGGGGACCACAGTCCGAAACTCTTTTGAAAGTTGCGACAAAGGGAAACTTCCCAAAACTCCGCCGTTAGCTGCGGTGGTGGCGTCGTCCGAGGCTTCTTTGGCTAAGGCGTCATATTTTTCTGGGTGTTCTTTAAGCTCTGCGTAGACTTTTTCTGCACGTATTTTAGCCTCTGGGCTAGTTCGGATAAAAATATGGGCTAGCTTGTAGGAAAGATCGCCATCGTCTCGCTTGGCATTTCTTTCGTAGAAATGGCGAAGCTGCTCCTCACTCACTTCAAGGGCAGGTTTGATTTCGCGCTCTACTAGGTTGCGTCTTTCAATTTGGCGACGTAGTCCACCTTTGTATTCTTCCACCGTTGTGCCTAGCTGTTTTAACCGCTCCATAAGTTGCGCTTCGGTGATCCCATTGCGCTTGCTGATAGAGCGAATCTGACCATCCACCTCTTGGGCTGAGGCAGAGAGCTCAAGTTTCTTCACCTGTTGATCGATAATCTTCTCCTCAATGAGAAGATCAATCACCTTTTTACGATCAGAGACGGCTTTTTCATCCAGCCCTCCAAACATTTCTTGAAAGTTTTTTGACTTCGCTTTCGCGGTGAAACGCTCAACATCAGTTTCCAAAATGATGTCTTCATTGACCGCCACAATCACCCTATCAACCGTTTTGGCTAAAGCGGGAAGGGAGAGGAGAAGTGTAATAAAAAGAGACTTAACCGATATTGGCAAACAGGCTTTCATTTCTAAAAATCTCAGCATCCTTTAAAAGTTTGGTAGCCCACTCTTTGTAGGCCTTTACTTCCTTGGTTTTTTTTATCGACTTTACGATCTCAAGCTTGGCCTCGTTGAATCCCAGCCGCCGGTATGGCTGTCGTTCCAACATCTTTAACAGATGAACTCCGTAGCGACTCTGGATCGGCTTAGAGATGGTCCCCACAGCTAGACCAAAGGCTTCATTGAAGCCAGCAATCTTTTC
>JAYVQZ010000471.1:0-3981 GCA_043776735.1 Deltaproteobacteria bacterium
GCCCCAAAAAACAGGCCCCGCCATTGCACCCTTAGAATGGCATGAACGTTCGTTTTGGAATCCTTGTAACCCTTCTCATGGCCCTAAGCGGCTGTGGGCGGCCGGTTACCCAGCAATCCCTAAGATCACGCCTCAGTGGGGATTCCTGCATGGACCAAGGGGTATCCCATGCCGAAGGTAGCACCTGGCAGGCGTCTGACGGCTGCAACCATGCCTATTGTAAGAACGGTTCTGTCATTCAAACGGAAATCTACTGCCGAAAATAGCCCGCGTTTCCCTTATTTTTAGGAATCAGTCAAAAAGACTACGGACGTTGTTCTTTCCATTCAGGGATGAAATTGACCGAGGGAGGCAAAGATCCTCCACCGCCGTTGATCTCAGCTTGAGCCGCTTTGAGATCGGAATTGAGAATAAAACCCATCGTATTGCGATAGGCATCTGACTCACCACAGAGCATCACCGGCACAATTTCAGCCGCTGAATACTTTTTGCCTTTGTTCTTTTTAGATAGCTCCGACGAGGGGAGCTCTTCTAACCGCAACCTAGGCTCAACGCTCTCGTAGAGCTTGGCCACAAAACCAAAATTCTTAAATTGGCGCGGGGGGCCTAAACGGATGATTTGTGCCGTCCCCTGAAGAGACGTAAGCAGCGGATTTTCCCGCATAAGATTGTCCCAACCAATATGGGGATCTTTAAAGATAAGACTTAAAGCGCCTAAGAACAGGCTGGGGTCCTTATAAACCCGAAGCTCACGTCCGATACGTAGCTCTTCACAACTTGGATTAAGACCACGCTCGGTGATGATTTCAATGGCAGAAAAGGCTGGCTGAGCCAATCCAATGCTAAGTAACAACAGTGAGACGAATTTGAGTCTCATAATCTAAGTCTTTTAGGGACATTCGTCCCTTTCCTATCTTGGGTCTGCCTTAATTCAGGGGACGCAAGCATTCTTGCTCATTCTATCCCCTGGGACCTCTTTCCGTTCTACCCTTTTTCTCCATTCTGTCTCTGGACAAAAGAATCTGCCGTTATCAACTGGCATCGGGTGAGCGATCATCCCTAAGGGAACTTTTTCAAGGTCAGGAGTTAGACGAAAGACTCTTTAGAAATGTGCCAAAGTCATGCTGAAGCTTCGTTAGGGTGTCCGGTATGGCAACGTCGATGGGCACCGTTAGCAGGGCGCCAGCGGCCCGATCATGCCCTCCGCCATGCTCCGTCAGACTGCGAGCAAAGTGAGCAACGTCATAACGGCTCCGAGACCGTAATGAAATTCTGGTATCACCAGAGGCAAGTTCATAAAATACAAGCGCCACTTCCACGCCGGTGGTTAGCAACATCTGATCAATGATGCCTTCCCGGTCATCATCTACAGCGTCGTGCGCTTTAAGCATCGCCTGGGTCAAGGAGGCCCAAATGACTTTATCCCCAACCAGTAATTGCGTTTGGGCTAACGTCGTAGAGAGCAACTTTAAGCTGTGGTACGTTCTCTCCAAAAGCCCTCGTTCTCCCACTTGAGTAAAATCAAAACCGGTTCGTAAAAGCTTCGCTCCGAGTTCCAGAACTTCAGGAGTGGTGTTTGGATGGCGGAAAAACCCGGTGTCAAAGATCAGCCCTAAAAATATTGATTGAGCGAACGGCCGATTAAGTACGGTTTCAAAATAAGAGGATTGAGAAAGCTCGTAAATCAGTTGTGTGGTTGCCGAAGCCTTGGGCTCCACAATGCGAATGGAATAGGGGTAGTCAAAACTGATGAGGTGGTGATCGATAAAGGCCGTCGTGGGACAACGTTTGAAGTAGTCCGTGAGGCGCCCTGCCCGATCGATTCCCCCATCCACGAGAATTCCCAGATCAAAAACCTCAGAGCCCGTCAGCCCGGCGGTCTCCGGCGTAAGGAGGCTCTCAATTCCCGTCATGAATTGGTACCGTTCCGGAATCGGTTCATCGTTAACAATAAAGACTGTGGCTTGGGGGTAGCGGGACTCAATCATTATTTTAAGCGCAAGCTGAGCACCGACAGAATCGCCGTCGGCGGCGCCTGGGGCGGTAATCAAAACTCGTTTGGCCAAACTCAGACTGTGGGTGAGGCGCTTTAATTCAGGGAGGTATTTATCAATAGCAAACCACTGACACCTTTAATTGGCCGTAGCGTATATCACAAATCGTTTGGTTCCGTAACCCCACCTGAGCACGGCAAAAGAGGAAAAAAAAGTCTAGGAACTCAGGGAGTTAAAACAACCTTCCCCAAGGCATGGCGCGATTCAAGAAACTTATGGGCATCGCGCACCTCGCTGAAAAGAAACGTTCGTGCCACCACTGGCTTAAGGCTACCGGCAGCAATCAGTTTGAGTATCCGCGGAAAATCGCCCTTTGACCCCATAGTGGAACCCAAAAGTTGGACCTGGCGAAAAAAAATCTGGCGCAAGTCCAGCATAACGGCGTGACCCGAAGTCGCCCCACAAGTTACGATCTGTCCCCCCCACCGAATGCACCGAAAATTGGAGTCCCATGTAGTCTGGCCCACGTGATCTACGATGACGTCAACGCCATCGGAGCAGAATTTTTTGACTTCTTTGGCTAGCTCCAAATGCTTGGAGTCCAAAACATGATGAGCGCCAAGCTCCAAAGCCAGATTGCGCTTTTTTTCATCGCTTCCAGTGGCAATTACAGTGGCACCGCTTAGTCGAGCGATCTGAATTGCTGCGGCACTAACGCCACTTCCTGCAGCGTGAATTAGTACTGTCATCCCTGGTTTTAAACAGGCTCTGCGATGAAGCATGTGCCATGCCGTGGTAAAAGTCAGTGGGATCGAAGCGGCGTCCACAAACGAAAGGCCTATTGGTTTTTTAAACACATTGGCCGCTGGGACCGATATCTTTTCAGCACCCAGACCCGAAACCTGTTCTCCAAAAATTCGATAGTGGCGACAAAGACTCTCCTCACCCGTCAAACAAACCTCACATTTGCCACACGATACTCCAGGATGAACAATCACCTCGTCACCCTGTTGAAATCCAACGACACCCTCGCCTATTGCTTCCACGGTTCCTGAGGCGTCAGAGCAGATCACATGGGGGTAATTTAGCTTTAGGTGCGGCATCCCTTTGCGAACCCAGACATCCAGATGGTTGACGGAGGTGGCGGCCACTTTGATTTTGACCTCTCCTGGCCGTACGGAAACTTCGGGCAGGTCCCCATATTCGAGAACTGACGCATCCCCGTGGCGGTTGAGAAAAATAGCCTTCATCGGGTCACCTCAGGCACTCCAATGCGCCGTAACTTAGTGGGAAACAGACCGCGAAATGCCTCAATCGCTCTGGGAGATTCTCGCCGTGAAGCATACTGCCAGCCCAGTCGGATTAATTCGATGGCAGACCAGGCTATATAAATTAAAGTCACCGGAGCGCGCAGGTCAGCATTAATAAATTGAGTCACCCAAAGTACAAAGATAGCGGTGGCATCGATGATTGAAAACTCGAGATCGAGAAGGAGCAGGCCACCAAGAAAGGCCTGTGCTACGGTGAGTAGAATTTCGCGCCGCTGAAAGTCCGTAAATTCGATCCCGTCGAAACGGCCAAGAGAATATCCAAAGACCAACGGCAGCATCGCCGCAAGCAACGTCCACTGGCTAAGGTTTGAGTTCACAAAATTCATTACGGCCATGGGAGCCTTTTTATCTTTGATCGCCCATTGGAACGCGGTCACCTTCTCGGGAAACTCCGACAAAAACGGAGCCACCCATTGAATAAAGACAAACGTGCTGATTCCTAAACTCACCGACCATCGTTGCAGAGCATCCACAAAAGGATGAACACTAAAGTAGAGAGCCAATCCCCCGACAGCAAAAAGGGCACACAGGGCTAAGTATTTCCGAAATGGCGGTAAACAAACAATCTGGCGTCCTACCCAGGGTAGATCATTAGTGTCGTGCTCCTCAATTCCGGGAGGAAGCTTCATCGTTAGCCAGAAATAGGTGACATAGAT
>JAYVQZ010000472.1:0-15676 GCA_043776735.1 Deltaproteobacteria bacterium
GCGGGGCTAACCGAATAGCTAAGGATGGTCCCTCCACTGGCTGCGGGAGCGTTGCTGGTGATGGTACTGCCTTTTCCATAAATGGCTGGGCTGGTCGCATACGTAAGATTAGAAGGGGCAACGTCGTTTACCGTGAGCACTAGGGCAACGCTGGTGTTTCCCCCACTATTGGTTGCCGTAACCGTATAAGTCGCTTGAGCCGTTATCGCGGTGGGAGTGCCGGAGATAATTCCGGATGTGGAATTGAGCGCTAAACCGGACGGAAGGGCGGGGGCAACGGAAAAGGAGGTAATGAAATCCCCGTTAGCCGTTGGTGTCATCGGGGAGATAGTGGTGCCCTTGGTAAAAATTAGCCCTGTTGACCCGTAGTTCAGTTCTGTTGGCGGCTTCACTACGATTACGGTGTTTCCCCCACTTCCCTTCGGGGAGGGGGTGGAAACACGAGTCGGGGGAGGCTCAAAACAAGAGGGCAGAAGCAACAGGCAAAACAGAGCGGTAAGGAACGTTGTGAAAAAACAGGGTTTCTTTAAGCAGGGCTCCACACCTTTAGCATAGGCCCTAATTGTGATTGAAAGTTGCTGCTTTTATGGTGCTTTTGCAGCCTATTCAGCTACAGCCAGTTTGGCCTGGCAACTCTTTCCTATAAGTGCCGGCGATAACTTGTAAAAAGACTCAGGCATGGTGGAACGGGCGAAATTGAGTTCCACCGTGTGGGGATGTTTGGGATCGTAGGTGCGATGGATCACGGCGTGCGGCCAGTGGACACTGGGGTCTAATTTCCAAAGACTAAGAAGGCCATTGATATACTCGGACATCCGTTTTGGATCCATTCCCGCCGTGACAATCTTGCCCTCTTTAGCCAGGCGATTGTAATTTCTCAAGAAGTGGTCCATCGCTTTTACGGAAAAGCGGAAATCCACGAAATAACCTGACTCTGGTCCCGCATTAGACTCAATAACCCGATGGGTCCCGTCTTTAAGAAGGGCGATGTCAAACGCAAAGGGGGTACCACGTAGTTCAACGGGTAAGCGGTCTAATAAGCCCTGGGTGTAGACCTCTACGGCGGCAATAATTTTGGGATCCGTAAAACTGGGAAGCTGCTGCTCCGTCTTCCATACCTTATGTCCATAGCGATCTACGGTGGAGAAGGATCCAAGTACTTGACCTGAGATCCCCTCGACACGAAACTCCTTAACGATCTCAACCCGCTCCTGGGCGATGACTAGTCTTGGGTCGCTGAGCATTTTTGATAACTTCCATCCGAGATAGGCAGGGTGCTCCTGTAGTTTTCCTGGAAGATTGTCTTCGTCTTGCCCCGCAGTCTCGATAACCGCCAGGTCATAAAAAGTGGCAAAATCGCTCTCTCGGTATTGTTTGATTAAGGCGGGGATCTTGAGTTTGTCCGTAATTACAAATCGTCCTGTATGGGATTCTTTAACTGCTTTTAGTACCCAGCCATTTGGAAAACGGCGACCTAGTTCAGCTAAAACCAAGTCTACGTTGCTTGGGTCAATGTTTTTCTCCCGAACAATGTCTTGAAGATATTCCGTGCGCGACATGGCACCAGGCAGATATTTTTCAAACCAGAGGGCTTCAAACCACTTATTGCTGGTCAGCAAGTCAGTAAGATCGCCGTTCACTAAGGCCGGATTGACGTCGCCAAGAATGTTATTTTGGTGGTGAACGCGGGAGTGCCATACGGCCGCTCCGGGTCGCAAAATCAAAGGCCTTTCTCCTTGTTGATCGGCGCGCATCGCTCCGATGGGAGCTCGGTGATAACCAATTTCAGAGGACCAGGCACTTGCCGGAGCGTATTTATTTTCCGCATCACCAAGGAGATAGCGTACTACCACCGGTTGGTTCGTCTCTCCTCTTCGCTTGCGAATAAATTCGGCCCGAAGTTGTGGGAGCATCTCGGCATCAACGCCAGTGGTAGATCTGACCCATTTGTCGTGATCGATCGCTCCAGATTTGGCACTTACCTGATAAATGCCCAAGGCCTGTTCCAACGGAACTCTTAGACTGCCATCTTGAACATTGAGCTGCAGTTTAAATTCTCCGGCAGAGGGCTGGTTACGAACACCTACTGCGGTGGTTCCTCCAAAATCATGAATCTGTTGAAGGTGGGGAGGGTAACTGAGATTGGCTTCGAGCGCGTGTGCCACTTCTGCTTTTCGTGCAATGTTCCAACTGGGGTCAGGTTGGATCTTTATCCTTATGTTTGCCGCATGATCAGCCCAGTCGGTTTTAGCCCCTGCGCTCACCAACTTCATCCAAATCAGCTCTGCAGCGGCAAGGTTATGGCCGTTGATGCTTACTAACGTAACTACGATACCGTTTCGTTTTTCGTTTTCCATACGAGGCGTGATGCGGATGGTTCCCGCTTGACCACCGCGGATCGTGTCGCCATTGATTTTCCCACCCGTAGACTTTTTTAGAAGATCCAATGCCTCAGGTGCCGTGATCTGCCTAAGGTCCCATTCCGCAGAGAGTTCAGGAGCCGTCGCCGGGTCAAACCATAGCGTACGAGCGGTCTGAAGGAAATCTGCCCCCTTCGACACCAAGGGGAAAATAAATAAAACCACCCAAAGATACCCTGCCAACCCAGCTTTCATTTACTCAATCAACCCTTCACTTCTTGGTAATGCCTTAGGATCCGGATCTTGCCCGCGAAACCGATGGTACAGAGTGGCCTCTTCGTCGGTACCGCCCTTTTCCAGTATTTCATGAAGAAACCTACCGGCAAATTCAGGATCGAAAGCACCCCGTTGTTTAAAGGGTTCAAAGGCATCCGCTGCCAACACTTCAGACCATTTGTAGCTGTAGTATCCAGAGGAATAGCCACCAGCAAAGATATGACTGAAAGTCGCTGACGTTAAATAACCGTTTACACGGGGTAGCACGCGGTAAGGCTCCGTGATGCGGGCCTCCCATTGGTCTATAGATCCCAAATCCAAAGAGGCCAGGTCGTGGCTGTGCCAAGCCATATCCAGTTTTGCTAACATCACCTGACGGAGTCCGCGGAAACCGGCCTGGAAATTTTCCGCGCGTCGAACTTTTTCTATCAGCGCATCGGGGATTCGCTCATTGGTATCTTTATGGCGAGCATAGACATCCAAAACTTCTGATTCGAGTGCCCAGTTTTCAAAAAACTGGGAAGGAAGTTCCACGAAATCCCAAGTCACGTTGGTTCCAAAAAGCGAGGCCGTCTTAACTTGCGATAGCATGGAGTGCAGACCGTGGCCTAACTCGTGAAAGACAGTACGCACTTCGTCCAGCGTCAAAAGCGCCTGCTCCCCACCTACGGGCGGGGTTAGGTTTCCCGCGTTCAGCACATGAGGTCGCCGCATCTGTCCGGCAAAGACGCCTCCCCCTTGAATGTCATTCATCCAGGCGCCTTGCCGTTTGGATTCTCTGGGAAACGCATCAAAGTAAAAAAGCGCTAGGAACTGTCCTTTGGAGTCGCGCACTTCATAGGCAAGTACGCTGGGGTCCCAGGTAGGCAGATTGGGTTTTGGAATAAACTTTACGCCGTAAAGCCGTTGGGCGGCGTAGAAGGCGCCTTGAACCACGCGGTCAATTCTGAAATAGGGGCGGACTTCTTCGGCTTGATAACTGTACCTTTGCTCTTTTAATTTCTCGGAGTAAAAGCCAAAATCCCAAGGCTGAAGAGGGAAGGGGGCCAATGCCTGAACCTCAGTCACGTCATTTTCTGCGTGAGGACGATAGACCGAGGCTAGATCGTTAAGAAAACGTTCTACGTTCCCTGGATTCTTAGCCATGCGATCTTCCATTTTGAAATGCGAAAAAGTGGCGTAGCCGAGAAGTTTCGCTTTCTCCGACTTTAACTTTGCGATCTCAAGCAGCAACGGACGATTATCGCTGGCTCCGGAGTTGGCCCTAGACTGGTACGCTTTCCAAAACTCTTCCCGACGAGCCCGATTCTCGGCGTGGGTTAAAAAGGGCATTACGCTTGGGGCGTGAAGTGTAAATGCCCAGGCGCCTTCTATTTTTCGGCGCTTGGCTTCTTCGGCGGCTGCTTGCCGTGCACTCTGGGGAAGGCCTGCTAATTCAGCAAGGTCCTTTATGACCATTAAGTAGGCATTGGTGCTATCGCTAACATTCTTGTTGTATTTGACGTTCAATTTGGAAAGTTGACTGTCGATTTCCACTACACGCGCTTTTTCTACGGCGGCAAGTTTGGCGCCACTGCGAACAAAATCTCGGTAGGTGTGCTTCAATAACAGCGTTTGTTCCGAGGTGAGGCCGAGACTTTCGCGTTTAAGGTGAAGTGACTCAACGCGAGCAAATAGCGTGGGGTCGGTGAAGATCGCGTTGCTAAAGTTGGAAAAGATGGGGGCAAGTCTTTCGCCCCAGGCTTCCAGACGAGGAGTTTTTGTCAGGCCACGAGAATGGCCAAAAATCGAAGAGGCCTGGTCCAAAGGCTCCGACACCGCCGCTAGAGCTTCAATGGTGTTTTGAAATGTGGGTGGGTTGGAATCCTTGCGGATGGCATCCACCCGTTGTTGGGAAAGACGAAGCCCTTGAATCAGCGCTGAAGGGAAGTCTCTGTTACGAAGCCGATCAAAAGGAAAGGCGCCGTGTTCTAGAGATGAGTTTTGTAGCAGTGGATTGTTTTGCACCTTAGCCCTACTCGCATTCCGTTCGACAGCTGCCATGACGGCGGCTGGACAAGAATTCGGTTTTTGCGCAGCAAAAAGCGGCGTTACGCTAATTATAGAGAAGAAATAGACAACCCATCCCATAAAACCCACCACCCGTACTTATGGAGATGCCTGAAAGTGACGGTTTGCGTCAATTGAGAAGTTACGATGTGGTTGAGAGCTCTTGGAGCAGCTCATAGAGAAGCGAGTGGCAGCCCAGAGGCTTCTTTTTAATAACCCGACGAAGTTCGCCGGTAAGTTTTTTGAGGGTGGGATGGTTGGCTTTTTGGCCAGCCCTGGCTTCCTTTCCCAGTTTTTCCTCCGTGCGGCTATAGCGGAAGGTGACCAGCTCTACGTCACTCCCTGAGTTCCCGAAAGTTTCTTCGACGGAGGCGGAGTGGTGGGCTCCGTCGTCGACAAAGACAATGGCTGCTGGCCGCCATTTAGCCCGGTGAAAAAGGGCGCACAGAGCCAGGCCTTTAGGCAAACCCGCCGTAAAAAAAAGGCCATCGAGAAAGAGGGCCTTACGCTCATTGCCCGAAATATAGGGGAACGGGATTATGGGAATCCCCGAACCGTTCACCGTATTAACGCCAAAATGCATTCCAAAGCGTTCCAGATCGGTGCGAGTGACTTCAGCAAAGTGTCGGTTTCGGCGGGTGAGTACCATCGACTTCACCCCCATCGCCTGTATTTTACTGAGTAAATGGGGCGTTTCTTTCTGCACGAGACGTGCGTGATGTAGTGAAAATATCGCTCGCTGTAGTTCAATGATGTCCTGGTGACGTCCCCGGCCTTTGATCTCAATGAGCGTTACAAACCAAGGCTCACCGCCTACTGAAGCAAAGAAGAGATGGCTACGCCCAATTTATTGGGGCCGTCAGCGGGGGCTTTTAGCGTTTGGGAGCACCGGAGGGGATCGCTTTTACTTGATCCAATTGTTTTACCAAGGCCTGGTCCCGTTCGGTGACGAAGTTGACCACAAGGCCTGCTCTGCCGGCCCGCGCCGTGCGCCCAACCCGGTGCAGATAATTCTCCATCTGCTGAGGAAGGTGGTAGTTGATCACGCGTCCCACGTGTTCCAAATCAAGCCCGCGGCTAGCCAGATCGGTGCTGATCATTAAGGCAACCTCTCCCTGGCGGAAGGCTTTTAAGTTTTTTCGCCGCTCCACCTTTTCCATTTCGCCTCGGTAGAGCACACAATGGCGTCCCGACCTTTTTAATTCTAGGGCCAGCTTGTCACATTGTTCGCGTGTGTTGGCAAAAATCAGGGTTCCCCCTTTGACTTCTTTGGCAAGCAACGTTTCTAAAAGCGGAAAGCGTTTTCCATCAAGAACGCTTCTATTCTCGGTGGTGAGATTGGGGACGACCCGGTGACTCCCCTGGCTGCGAATCACCTCAGCGTCTGTGAACAGCTTGGTCATAAGTGCTTGAACGGTGTCTGACACCGTTGCGGAGAACAGGGCCAGCTGTCGATCGGGTGGGCAGGCTTCTGCAATTCGCGTGGCATCGGGAAGAAATCCGGCATCCAGCATCTGATCGGCCTCATCAAAAACCAAAAGTCGCACGTCATTGAGAAAGACGAGCGATCTATCCATCATCTGCATAAGGCGACCTGGAGTGGCTACAAGAACTTCAAAGGGGCCTTCGATACTTTTTTTGGCCACTGCCATGGTGGTTCCCCCAAGGACCGTGCGGACCCGAAGGCGAGTGTCATGGGTAAAGAGCTTCATCACTTTAGAGACCTGCTCACCCAATTCGCGCGTAGGCACCATGACGATAGCGCGTGGCTGGCCATCGATAGTGACTCGTAGGCCAGAGCTTTCCAGCTGTTTTAAACGGTGAAGGATGGGCAAGGCATAAGACAGCGTTTTACCGCTCCCTGTTTCCGCCACTCCCACTACGGAGCGACCGGAAAGTAAAAGCGGCAATGCTTTGAGTTGAATTTCCGTCGGGGAGAGAAGTCCTTTTTCTGTCAGGGTGGCCAAAAGGGACGGGAGCAGCCCGAAGGAGGTAAATGAATTCATGGAAGGTTATTAGGCCATCAACTGCGGGAAGGCCAGCTTAGCTTAAAATCTGGCTTAAAATTGGTCACTAGCCTGGTTGGTAAACACTCCCGAATCTACCGAATGGCTAACATTCTAAGGGTTTTCTTTGGCGCATTTTGGTTCTTAACTTGCACTTATTTTCCGTATGATCCAGCACCTGAGAACCCTCTTTGCGCTACTCCTTTTTAGTTCTCTCTTTGCCTGTGCCAAAAGTAATAATGTCGAAGACCAAGTAGGAGATAAAGGCCAAAACACTTGCAAAATCGGAACTTCAATAGCGCTTGATATTTATCTTGGCAATATTCCCGCCGAATATTCGCCGTCTGATTTCACGGTTGCTGTGACTGACAGCCGCGGTAAAACACGAACATTAAAACCAAAACCTTCCCCCGCTGGCTCTAACGATCTTGCTAGTTTTAACGGAACGGGGACTGTTGGCCTAAAACACATGGCTCAATTTTATCTAAAGGGACAGGCCGTGCTTCACTCCTTTGAAGTGGGATTTGCTGGAGCCTTTTGTTCATTCAACACCAACTTCGATGCAAAAACTGGAATGACCTCGACCGCTATCTAAAATTGACCTCTCAGGCCTCAACGCCTGGGCATGTCAACCACTCTTGTCGTTTGCTCGGCCCTCTTTAGGGTGTCGGGACAAAGAGGCTATTTATTGCATATAAAGAAAATGCTTTTTGAGCTGCGATTCGCTTAGGGCATAGCCATAGACGGCGAACTTTCCGATAGCACCTTTAAAAAATGATCGCATGTCGCGCGTGCCGATTCGCAAGGGTGCGGTGCCGGGCTCTGGCACTACGTCAAATTGGCTTAGTGGGGTCGTCTTGCGCAGGACGCCGTTTTTAAAAATCGTGATTACTTTTCCCCGCGAGGCCCGGTTGTCGATGATAAGGGCCACGTGTATCCACTCGTTCACTCTCAGCACATCTTGAAAGTAAGATCCCGATCCCAAGCCCCCCTCCGGATTAAACGCATAGCCGGACGTTCGGTTTGGCCTGTTAGCCGAGTTGACCTTTGAATATAGGCGAAGGGCAAACTCTTGTTGGCCTGGCTCTCCTTTTCCTGCCCAGTGGACGTAGCCGTCGCTTTCCGTAGAGGGAAAATTTAACGTGTCGGGCCGGATCCAAGCCTCAATCGTAATCGCCCCGTTAGGACGGACCGAAATAGCGGGGTTTGAGGGCACTTCGACATACTGCGTGAAGCCATCGAAGACCTCTGCGCTGTCCCCATTTGGCATCCGTGTTCTTTTCAAAGGGTTTGCCGAAGGGAAAGAGACGCCCGTTCCCACCCCGGGCGACCCTGGGGAGCGATAAAAGACAGGGTGGCCTCGGAGTACCAGACTGTCATATGCAGACCCCCAGAGGAGAGTCGGCCCAAAAACGGCAGATAAAACGAGGACTAAGTTTACTGTCTGTATGATCACGGGGAATTCCTTTGGTTAAGGTGAAAGAGCTCTTGGCCCCTTAACTAATTACGCGCAGAGAGTACGAAAAAGGGTCAAGAAAAGAGAGCCTTTTACAAGGACTGGCAAAGGTAACGTGAGACTAATAACTTATACGTATTATTGAGTTATATTAGCCGTTTAATTCAATCGTTGTTTCGGGCCTCGAGTGAGCTAGTGGGACCTAAATGGTCTGAGCAAAATGACTTTTTTCTTGCATATAATGCTATGCATTGCATAATGCTTCCCTTCGCAACAGGTTATTGGAGGATTCATTGAATTTACTGATAGGATTATCCGCCTTAGGGGGCGGACAGGCTGGTATTTTTCGCAAGATTACTCTAGTTTTCTCTTCCGTAGTGTTAGCTCTCTGTTTTTGTTTTCCCTCGTTGGCTGACGAAACCGATACGGCTGAGATGGACATCGTTTCCGGCATTTCTTCTCTTGGTCCGGACGTAAGCGCGCTGGGCCCCGGGGTCGATCTCGTCGCCCCTCAAATCTGCTCGCTTAAGGTGGCCACTCCGACTAATTGGGTTTCTCCCGAGATCGTTAACGATCCCTTAAAGCTCCCCCTCCTTGAATGGATTCGCCTTAGGTCAATCGATGAGATGAAGTCCGGCCATCCCAGTGGCAATATCGCCAAGGCCCACAATTTTTACGTCGACACTCGTGATCTGCCCATCACGGCTAAGAACATGATGGCGGTCTATCGCGCCGGGGGAAAGCTGTATCAGCATTTCGATCGTTTCGATACGGAAACGGGCGCGATGGAGACCCACCGTTGGGAATTCCCCGCCTTTCGTGGGGTGAACGAAATGAGTGGAGTGAAACGGCAACTCGCAGTTACTGGCCTACTTTCTAAGATGACTAAAACGATCTATCCGCATCGTCTTCCCCACCCCACTAATAAGCGCACGCAGATTCCTGACGAGAACAAGCCGGCTTACGCTATTCGATTTAATCACGATCCCAAATCGGTCATTACCCAGTGTGCAAATTCTGAGCGGCTTTCTCAAGACACCACTACCAAAGAAAAACGACGGGATGTCGATGGGCATGCGATGCTCACCACGGCGACGTGGCTCTCTTTAGAGGTCCAAGCTACCTTAAATGAGATGGTAGAGCTCGGAAGCGGATATACCTTAGGGGTCTACACTACAGAGCATCATCCTCAAGAGATTGCCGCTGGCACCAAAGGGGGAAAACTCGTGGCCGGAGCCATTGGCATTGTGGTGGACGGAGTTTACACCGGAGTCTCATTGTTCATGGATCGCAGTCATGACCCTGAGAAAAAGAATGATATGTATTATGATGGCGCCGGACGTTTGGCCTTCTTTGCCGAACTCGACTTTCTGGAATCCAAAAAGGTTGCCTGGATTGATTCGGTGACGGTCAATCAAGCGGCGCGCGATTTTGGTGGGCGCTTTTATACTCGCGAACAATTCAACGACATGATCGAAACGCAGCAAAAAGCTCTCTTTGCCATGGAGCTTCCCGATGGTGGAGTTTGGAAACTTCGTTTTCCCCGCTGGGAAAAAACAAAGCTTCTGACTGAGCTGGCAACATTACCCTAAGCCCGTAAAATGTAGAAAAACAGCTGACTTAAACTACACTGTTTTACCTTCTATTTATTCAAAGACTTACGCTACTATCGAGAAAACCTGTCAATCTCTTTGTCACCTGCTTGCGATTAGACACGTTGCCTGATCTTTAGCCATTTCTCTCGCAAACCGTTTAAACCACTTCGCTTTTCTGGCTGCGGAGTTCCGTGGCACTCCGCGTGCAGTTTCTACTGGTTCACCCTTACCTTGGAGTTCTAACCTATGCTCAGAGCCTTTCTTCTCGCCGTTTTCAGCCTCTTGATCCCCCCGATGGCAACTTTTGCCAACGCAGGAGCAGCGAGTTCCTGTGTATTGATCGATGACCGTGGAGAATCCTTAAATTGCCTATCCGGCGAGGCCCCTTCGATCTCGTTGGCACCGTCGAATCAGAGCGTCACAGCGGCGACCGCGATCGCTTTGCCGATCGAGGGAACCGACTACGACTCCATTTGGCAGATCAATAATAAGAACAATTATTCGTCTATCGATATTGGATATACCTCGACCAAGCAATCAAATCTGACCCGAAAAAACAGAAACTTTTACGCTTCAGTTACGGTTACGTGGAGAAAAAGCACCGATGCCGCAAGCATCCGGAACTCCGCTCCAGCTGTAATAAACGGCGTGGTTAGTGCCACTGGCGCCGGGACAAATACAATCAAAGGAAATATTCGGGTACTTCCAGCAAATATCGCCTCGGGAACTTACTACTTCTATTTCGTTTTTAAGACGTTGGGCGGAGATACCTCCACCTCGATTTACAAAGTCATCCTTTAGATCTGCGGAGATCTTATTTGATCGAGTCCACTAATGCCAAGTGAGTCGCGCACGACGCCTCACTTGGCATTACTCGAGCCATGTCATAGCCAAACTTATGCAGAATATCGAACATGCTTTCCACGCGCATTGTGGCAACGCGCGTAAGAGGAGCCCCATCTCCGTATTGTTCGCCGGGTTTAATGAGCTGGGGAATATCAAGTTGGTTGGGTGTGACTGGATAGGACAAGGTTCTTCCATCCATCCATCCATCCATTCATTCAATCGTATTTTCACGTTGTAAATAATGGTCTTCATTCGGACGGAATACCTGGCCTACCCTCTTTATCGCTAGAGGGAAAAGGTACCCACCGGTAGTGGCTTTGTTTGTCTAAAACCAGCTTAGGCGAAGCTCCTTGAATGAGAGCGCCTAGTTCTTCAGTTTCTGACCGGTTATATTTGAAGCACCCCAATACGGCCTTCTGGCCGCGTTTTTTTCAATTTCTAAATCGAAGTCACGACACTTTTGAGTGACCCAGCGCAATAGTTGGGAGAAGGATCCCCCTCAACTTGGGTCGCTGCGACAAAAGGAATGCTTTTAGTGTGTAACAACGGAATCTATAATTCCTTGCAAATTAATCCTAGAGAGCCTGAATGAGCCGTGTTGGATCAAACCCAAATCGAAGCTTACCGGAAGAATGGTTTTTTGATCTGCGAGTCCTTTTTTTCCGCAGGCGAGATTGCCGCCGTTGCAGGCGAGGCGAACGCTTTAAGCGAACGGGCCGACTTAATCCATTCCGATAACATCCGTTGCAGGTGGCAATCCCATATAGAAACAGGGGATCCGATATTGGATACCTTAGATCCAGTAACGAACGTTTCCGCCGTGATTTTGAAGTTGGCCACTTCTAAACGACTGAGCAAATTGGTAGAAGAGCTACTTGGGGAACGGGCCTTTTTGTTTAAGGACAAGTTGATTTTCAAACCGCCGGGCGCATTGGGACATGCCCCGCACCAAGACTTTATCTCATGGCCTCTGTTCCCAAAAACCTTCACCACCGTGTTAGTTGCCATTGATGGCGCAACCTCCTTGAATGGGTGCCTCTCCGCCTTTCGAGGGCATCACGCTAGGGGATACCTCTCTGCCCATGATGGGGATTATTACGATTTGCCCGAAAGCATTTTTGAGAAAGAGTCGCAAGTTGAATTGAATTTAAACCCTGGTGATATCGCCGTTCTTTAAACGTCGCCGACCTAAATCGATCGGTTGAATTTTATAAAAAGGCGTTAGGAATGGAACCACTGAAACACCATCCTGATTATGCCAAATTTGAGCTTACCGATCCCCCACTGGTGCTTTCCCTGGAACCGGGAAGGGCGAATAGTTCCAATCGGCTCAATCATCTAGGGATTAAAGTTCCCAATGGCGATGCCCTTCGTCAGTTTGCTGAAAAAGCCCACACTTCAGGACTAGCTCCACAGTATATCCAAAGCGTGGAGTGCTGTTACTCGCGTCAAACCAAATTATGCCTTACCGATCCGGACGAAAATTTAGTTGAGTTTTATATCGTCGAAGCGGACTTGGAGAAAAACACGTTGTCTTCAGCGCCCAAGGCGGAGAACACCACCGCCCCCGCGGGGCCTGTCGCCTGGGATCATCTGCTAGGAACTCCATTTCCAAAGGAAATTCCCTTGGTAAAGGGTAGTGTCGATGAAGTCAGACTTCGGGGGTCCTTTAATCTCAAAAAGACAAAAGAGGAAGGCTTGGCGATCCTCTCGGAGGTGAATCGCGTGCTGCGCCCAAAGGGGGAGATTATGCTCCACCTTCTGGTAAGTGACAAAGAGGTGACAAAAAAGCTCCCTCGTCTCCCAGGCCCCGCAGCTCTTGTAGAGCACAGGCCTACCGAATTTGAGGTGATTGAGCTTTTGGAGGACGCTGGCTTCTCAGCCATTTCTATTCAGCGGCTCAGTCACTCGGCCGTTTTCCAATTCGACGGTGCCCAAATGCGCGAGCTCATGGTCACAGCAAGTCCCGAACTACCAAAGCCGAGTGACAAGGGTTCTTTTTCCGTTGTCTATAAAGGACCTTACTGGTCAATTACGGACGACTCGGGGACGACCTTTCGGCGCGGCCTGAGGACAGTAGTGACCGGCACCGTTTTCGCCAATCTTAATAATTCTAAACTTTCCGAGGACTTCGTTTTCTTGAACAAGTCCCCGGCTTCTGCCTGCACCGTGACCGAATCGGAAACCAGAGAATCGACGTTAGATGCCAGTGCCTAAAAGCAATAAAATTTGGACGGCTCAGTGAGGGAACCGTAGAGAAGGGGGAATTCACCAAATCGACTAACTCCCCTCAGCTGGACCTGCGCGGCTAGACGAGCTAGGGAAATTGTTTTTTAATTCTCGTGGGCCTTCTTAAGCGCTTCAATATCCAGCTTTCCCATTTTTAGCATAGCGTCCATTGCGCGTTGGGCTTTTTTGGGGTCTTTATCCTGCAATAACTCCGACAACGATTGCGGGACTACTTGCCAGGAAAGGCCAAATTTATCTTTTAACCAACCGCATCGGGAAGGTTGCCCTCCCTCTACAAGCTGCGACCAGTAGTGATCAATCTCTTCTTGTGTCTGGCAACTAATCGAAAACGAGAATGCCTCGGTGAGTTTAAAATGCGGACCGCCGTTTAAGGCAATAACGCGTTGGCCATCCAATTCGAATTCGACCGTAAGAACAGGTCCGTTGGGACTGTTTCCCATGCGAGCCACGTTGGAAATTTTCGAGTTCTTGAAAATGGACACGTAATGTTTAGCTGCTTCTTCAGCATCTTTTTCAAACCAAAGAAAGGGCGTCACCGTCGTAATGTATTTCTCCTTGTTCTCATTAATGCTTTGGGGCCGGGGCCTCGTGCCCTTACGGGCACGGTAGTGGTCTATGATTGCGTCGAGCTTATCATGAATAATCTTGGGATTTACCTATTGGAGACACCCTGGCAGAAAAGCTTTATCGGAATGAATCCGCATTTGCGAAGTTGTGAGTAGTGTAAAGGTAAGAAAAGTCAGTGGGATTTCATGTGTTGTTATTTTTATTCATGATTTGAAAAAGCGAAAGGAGTTCCTCTCTAGAACTTAGTCTCGCCTTTTCGGAACTTCCAAAGCCAAATTCTAGCTCGCCTTGAGAAATCAGCTTCATCGCATGATCGGCAAATTCGTCCAACGCTACGCGCCGCTAGGGCAAGCCCAATCCCACTTCCGCCGCCGGTGATTAAAATTGTGTTGTTGGCGAGTTTCATCGGTTCACACTCTCTCTATTTTGTTCCGGGAACTGAGTGTTTGAGATTCTTTTTTTGTCCATCAGGCCCGCAAAGTGTTCGCAAGTCTTCGCGTTCCTTAGTGGTCAAAACGTACGGGGCGATCCGTGGCTTTCCGGCTGCATCAAAGAAGGGTGAGGGGCGAGACTCCCCTTTAAGAAGCCCTACGACCAAGAACTTGATCGTTTGCAGAATGATTCCTATGGGAACTGACAGATGGGTGACTTCTGGGAGCTTTCCAATGCCGTACTTTCCGTGGAACCGCGCGCCAATGGGCCCCAATGCCTCATCACGAGTGACGCCATCGCCGGCATGATCCATGATGGAGTGGACGACTCCGCAAAAAGGCACCTTGGCTGAAGCCATCGTGTTGGCAATGGGTGTATTGCAGCAGCCAGCATGCCACCGGTACATTCCTCGGTCCGTGAGTCTCATACATTTTAGATTCTCAATGCCCTGAGTGATTTTCAGTTTTGCTGGGGCTACGGGGAAAATATCGGTGCCGCCATTGGCATCAAGAACCTCCGCCGCTTTCTTTAAGAAGTGGGCATAGGCTTGGCAATCGTCGCACAAACAAACCCCGCGGCGCCCGCTATCGTTTGAGACATCTAACGCGATGCCGCCAAGCGCACCGCACTTACATTTCAATGAAATATTCATAGGTACTCCGCGTTTCCCGTCCACCTCTCCCATAGCAGTTAGTTTGATTGGAGGGTATCCCCCTTTCCATTGTCCACCCCTTGGGTCATAACCGTTCGATGCTAGCCCTATTTGGATTTGCCATGGTTTTGACATTCCTGATCCTCATCATGACTGGCAAGCTTTCTCCACTCATCTCTTTGATTTTGATTCCCACGCTCTTTGGTGTTGCCGCCGGGTTTTCAGGTCAACTGGGCCCCGTGATGCTAGATGGATTAAGAAATCTAGCCCCAACTGGGATCATGCTGCTTTTTGCTATTTTGTACTTTGGAATCATGATCGATGTCGGTCTTTTTGAACCCCTTGTTGGCTGGATTCTGCAGTTGGTAAAAGGAGATCCTTTTCGAGTGACTGTCGCCACCGCTGCAATCGCCCTTTTAGTCTCAGTCGATGGCGATGGTTCGAGCATGTATTTGATCGTGGTGGGCGCGATGCTGGCGCTTTACCGCCGACTGAAAATGAATCCTTTAATTCTTACCTGCCTGTTAATGCAAGCGTCTCACGTGATGAATGTTGTGCCGTGGGGTGGACCTACGGCCCGGGCGGCCAGCGCCTTAAACCTCCCCACGAATGATATTTTTCTACCGATGCTTCTTCCCATGCTGATGACGATTTGTTGGGTTCTCTTCATGGCATTCTATTTTGGAAAAAAGGAGAGGGACCGGCTGGGGATTATTAAGATTTTAGATTTCTCAGTGGGAGAGCACGATTATGCGGAGCCAGAAAAACCGAAGGTCTCTGAACGTCATAAAAAGCTGCGTCCCGTAAACCTGGCGCTCACTATCGGCCTCATGATTTCCCTCGTGGTGAACGTTCTTCCTTTACCCCTGTTATTCATGATCGGATTTTGCATTGCGATGATGATCAATTATCCCCAGAAGGCGGAGCAGCAAGAAAAGCTAAAGGGGCTTGCTGGGAACGCATTGCCAGTGGCGGCGATGGTTTTTGCCGCAGGTGTTTTTACGGGGATTCTCTCGGGAACGAAGATGGTCGATGCAATGGCACATGCGGTGATCGATCTTATTCCGGCTCAGCTTGGTCCGGTGATGGGGGTGATCGTGGGACTGCTCAGCATTCCGTTCACATTTTTTATGTCTAACGATGCGTTCTATTTTGGAATATTACCGGTCCTTTCGAAAGTAGCCATT
>JAYVQZ010000473.1:0-3970 GCA_043776735.1 Deltaproteobacteria bacterium
GGGTTGTTTCCACTGATGGCAATGACCAAGGGATGTATGGCCAGGCAAGCTTGAAAATAATCGGTAAAAAATAGGTTAGTAAAGACATGGTGAAGCGAGTTCTACCTTAACTTCCCCAGGTAGGACTCGCTTCACCAAAAGTTTTTGGGACTCTTGGTGCATGAAAACCGTCGAACACACTCCCCCTCCTGTCTTATCGGCACGTGCCCCCATTTCCTTGATGAGATTTCCTTGATGAGACCGACCCCCTTGCCCTTACCAAACCAATTTCTCTTCTTCATTCGGCTCTTTATTTCGCCGATAAGCCTAAGGAGAAGGGGCGCTACGACTGCCCGTAGCAAACGGTTTTTAGACGTGAAATTTAAGCCATTCCAAATCGATAAGTATTATTTTAAGGAACTGCTCGGCCGCGGCGGGATGGCGGAGGTTTATCTTGCGGTCGCTCGAGGCGCTGGCAGTTTTGAAAAGGAATTCGCGGTTAAGAAAATCATTCCCGGCGTATTGGATAGCGAAGAAGCCGTAGTCAGATTTAAAAGGGAGGCTAGTCTAAATAGCCACCTCAATCATTCCAATATTGTTCAGGTCTTTGATTTTTTGAAGGCTGATGATTTGTACCTTCTTGTCATGGAATATGTCCACGGTCGCGATTTATCGGCCGTTCTCAAGCGTTTCGATAGTCGTTCGCAAAGAGTTCCGCTGGAGTTTGCCCTTCAAGTGATTAGCGAGGTGTGCCTTGGTCTCGACTACGCTCATCGTGCTCTGGCGCCCAATTCCAATAAGCCACTTAACATTGTTCATCGGGATATCTCTCCCCACAACATCATGGTTTCCTATGACGGCCAGGTAAAAATCGTTGATTTTGGAATCGCGAAAGCCACGAAGCAGCTTGATAAGACGAGGACGGGAATCATTCGAGGCAAATTGCCGTATATGTCGCCAGAGCAAGCCGTAGGACGGCCGCTAGATCACCGAAGCGACATTTTTTCTGCCGCTCTAGTATTACTCGAAATGGTTTCTGGTCAACCCGCTTACGCGGGGGGAACCGATAGCGAAATGCTGGCGCGCGCTCAAAATCGAGAACTGCCAGATTTTCTCACCCCTAGCGTTCACATCCCGGTTAACTTGGTTCCCATTCTCTCAAAGGCACTTAGATCCGATCCGGAAGAACGATTTCAGGATGCCGGAGCCATGGCCCGCCAACTAAAGGAACTCCTCGCCTTTTTAACGCCTGGCTATGACCAACACGGCGTCGCCAGCACCATGGGGAAACTTTTTAAAAAAGCAAAAATGGATGGTGCAAGGCAAAACACCCGCAGCACACCGCTTTCTCAAAGTGAAGAACGCGAAATTTTGGGTGGGCTTAAGGATTTCCAATTTGGTCTAGGAAATCTCGAAGACGATGGCCATAGTCTCCTTGAGGGGCACGATCAAAAGGAAAGAGAATTGGAACCGGGATCGGTGATTCTCAAGCCAGTCGAACTGAACGCACTGACTCGCTATTTAAATATCGGAAAAGGACTTAAAAAAAGGAGCCGGTGGCTATCACGAGCCGCTGCCCTAGCGTTCCTGGCGACCATCGTCGTCTTATTCAACTCAATTTTTGGGAAAGCTCATCCACGCCCCACGCTTGGGGCCACTGTTGGGGCCACACTAGGGGAAAGAAAGCCTGAAAAAACCCGTAGCCCCGCTGCCAACGAAATTGCCCCCCCGCCAGCCCCGGCTGACCAACGGCTGACCCATCGAATTTGCTCCCTCAATATCGGTAGCGCCCCTAGCGGCGCTAAGGCCTTTGTGAATGAAAAACCGGCGGGAATGACTCCAACGTTGGTAAGTGTGCCCTGCGGGGGAACCGTTCGGGTTTCCCTGTTGATCAAGGGTTACCGGCCATTTGCAGGAAATTTTACCAGTAAGAAAGCAAAGAGCTCTCTGCGAATAGTCTTAAATCCATTGAAGGGGCGACGATGAGTGAGAATTCCGCAAAGAAAATGCCTCCTAACACTCGGGATTTCGTGGTGGCCGCAAAGGAAAAAGGAGGAACGGCACTATCTGAACTTTTTAAACGGATTCACGATCGTCTGTTTCGGTTTTGCGTCTACTTGACAGGAAATGTAGAACTAGCGCGCGACCTAACGCAGGAGGCTTACGTAAAGGTCCTAGAGAATTTGGAGTCGCTTGAGGACCCCGATCATTTGGTTGGTTGGCTATTCACAGTAACTCGCAATCAATTCCTGGATTACATAAAAAGCCCAAGAAACTCTCCCAAAAAACAGATCGAAGAATTAGGCAATGTATTGGTCATGAAGTCCGTGTCGAAAGATTGGGTTTCAGGGCTTTGCAAACAACTGGCTCGCCTTTCCCCGGAAGATCGCTACTTACTTCTGCTCGTTTGTTTAGAAGGGCACAGTTACAAAGAGGCAGCAGCTCTTATGGGAACCTCAGAGGAATCGGTTCGCGGAAAAATTTCCCGACTTAGGAAAACCTTTGATCGCAAGGAATTCTTTACCGGCCAAGTAGACCTAAAAAAAAAATAGCCTAGGCGATCGTCCCGGTCGCTCCCCCCTCAATATAAAAAGAGTTCCCAGTTCGCATGGCCTAGGTTTCAATTACCACTCTGTTAGCCACATCTGTTCTTGGGGGGACGATGATCCTACTTTCTCGAATTCTATTTACCTTCCTCGTTTTTTGTTCCGTCCTATCGGCAAACTCAGAGCCACCCCAGTCTGACTTCATCACTTTGCCGCAGGGAATCATCGCTCGCAAAGGCGACGTTAATCTTGATGCCCCGGCCAGTTGGGGCAAATACCCGCCTACCTACTATTGGGGCGATACCACCGTGATCGACCTGAAGCAAAAGCCTCTCTTATTTCTTACTCACCACAGCGCAGCTTATGACCCTGCTGGGGTCGCCGAAAGAGGAGGCAAAAGTGCCCTAGATTCTTTTCTAGCTTCTAAGCTGCCTGTTTTTTATCTCTATAGCTTTCGATTTGCTTCCGAAAGCACGTTTCGTTTCCTAGACTATTACAAAAAATTCGCGGGAGTGGAATCTGAAGGGGGCGAGAATACCCTTAGATATAAAGGAGGGAGAAATTTCTTTTTTACCGGAGGGCATCTCTCCATGTGTTTGTGCGAGACCATTCGAGACACCGTGAGAAACGTTACCGACGCCTCCCCGACGGAGCCCACCCACTTCTACTTTATCAATGAGGGAATATACGATGTCGGTAAAAATCTGAAAGACCATGCAAAGACTTACCTACAAAAGGGTCAGGGATACGAACAGCTCATTCTTGATATGATCATAAGAAATTCAACAACACCAAACAGCCTGATCTGCGGCCAGAATTGGAAAAAACAGCCAGAAGTATTTATTAAGGATTTCACAATTGAAGTGATTGGTCACGATGGCGAAAACTCGACACTCTCACAAGGGAAAAAGGGCCTCTTCATTTTCCATCTCATTGATTCCTCTGAGGTTGAGGGGGTTATCAAAAATATTGCCGCGGCGCCCACAATGAAGCGGCAGTATAATAATTAAATGTTAGAAGCGCATCGAAACCCAACGGGGCTAAATTCATCGGCTCGTGAACTTGCGGAGTGTCCCCTCTGCAAAAGTCGCAACATTAAAAAAGAGAAGTCGTTTTCGGTCGAAAACATTAAGAACCGATGGAAAGAGTACTTTTCAATCGATATTCAGAGTTACTTCGTTGCACCCAAAGGAGAACTATCACTTTGGCAATGTCAGGATTGCCAGCTACGGACATTCTCGCCCCATCCCCTTCCCGCACCGGCAGAACTTTATGTGAAATTGGCATCCCTTAATCGGGAGGCCTATTTTACCCCAATAAAATGGGAGTTTAATCAAGCGCTGGAAGACCTGGGCCGTTGCAAAAATATTCTTGAAATAGGATACGGCTCGGGAGCTTTTTTACGGGCTGCAGTCTCGAAGGGGCTTTCCATCCACGGAATAGAG
>JAYVQZ010000474.1:0-3931 GCA_043776735.1 Deltaproteobacteria bacterium
GTTTATGACGGGCCGCCCAGTAGCAGGCTGGATGTCAGTCACCCTTACCTATGAAAAGGAGGCGTTCGTAGTATTACGACCGCTTGCCTCGCCTAGGTACGGGTGACTGACACCTGGTTCAATTTAGGAGGAATGAGTTTCGGAGTTTAGGGCTCCGCCAGTGCCGATCGCTCTTGTAAGCAGGCACCCAATTTACTTCCCGCCTGAACGTCCTGGGGCGCGGTGCCTGAAGGATAAGCAAGCCAATAGCATTTGTCGTAGTAGTCTTTGATAGTAGCCAAACATCGCTTCTCGCCTAGACAAGAGTACGAATAAAAGCTCCTTTGAAGGCAGCTCACTAGCGTGTTTTGGTCGACCCATTCCCCAGACAACTTTGCGGGATCCGTGGCTTGCGCCGCACACTTCTCTGCCGCAGGTTTCATTTCCGCCATGCAATTATTTTCCCCCTTACAGCTTTTGCCTATCGCATTTTGTGCCACCATTCGCGTCGCAAAAAAAAAGGATCTTCTGCCGGTAAGATTTTCCATAAATAACCGCTAATCCCACAGACATTCCACCGGCGAAAAAAAACAAAGTTCTTTTGCTCATTGGCAAATTCTACCAGTCTCTTCAATGACTCGTTGCGCTCAGAAATTTTTAACCTTGGGAAAATAAAATGCGGCACCTTTTTCGATGATAGGGCATCATAGATTTCTACGTGGCAAGAAACCGCTTCTTACTCTTTATTCCCCTTGCCTTCGCTTTTCTTTCTCCCCTCTGTTGGGCCAACATCACCGGTAGGGAGACTACTGAGACGCGCCTGATTTTATTTGGAGGAGGAGAACTCACGCTGGCTGGCGTTGCTCAGTTCGTAAAGTGGGCGCGCCCTTCCGACCCGAGTTTGCCCGCACGTATTCTCGTAATCACGTGGTCGACATCAACCCCCGGGCAGACCATCAAGCACAAGGAGCAGGTCTTTAATGCGGCTCTTTTAGCCGAGGGATATCCTGCGGCCTTTGGCAACGCCGTGCACCCCTCACCCTCTCGATACGATTTACTATCCGAAGAGATTGCGACATCGAAAGCCGCTCAAACTATTCTTTTTGAAGAGGTCGAAAAGGCCACTGCGATTTTTTTCTCCGGGGGAGATCAGCGTGATGCGATCGATGTTATAAGAAAGTTTCCAGAAGTGGAAACCGCTCTCCAAGCTAAATACCGGAGCGGGACGGTATTTGGAGGAACTAGCGCCGGCACTGCACTCATGTCCAACCCTATGATCATGGGCGAGGAAAACCACCCAAAAAAATTCGACACTGAAAAAGGATTGGGCCTTCTTCCTCGACACATTCTCGTCGATCAGCACTTTTTAAAAAGGAAACGTCTCGAACGCCTAATGGTAAGTCTCCTAAAAAATCACACCCCATTCGGCCTTGGGATTGAAGAGGACGGCGCCATCGCGGTAACAAACAGCCGAATGGTTCAGGTTTTAGGAGAAAAGATTCTTACTATCCTGCTCAACCTGCAAGATACCTCGTTGGATAAGATTAGGATTCTCTCGGTAAAAGAAGGGCAGGTTTTTGATCTCTCCAGGAGTGAAAATGCAAGCCCCCTCCCTTCTTTGACCGCCCGCCAATTCTAACTAAGCGCAAAGCGCTTTGGCTCTAACAACTTCCATAGGCACAAAAGTGCGTAGCCATAAGCTCCCACCAAAAAAATATCAGCGATAAGCATTGTCCAAACGTGCCAAGGAAGCACGGCGAGGTGCCAACGCTGAGCATATTGGGTGGAGGAATGGAGAAGTCGAAAATCCCGCAACTTCATCCACCGAAACCATAGGCTTGGCTCAACGGCCGCGAGCAGGCCAAAGAGACCGAAACTCAGAACGCCCCTAAGCCTGCCGCCAACACTCGAAAAATTAAAAGCAACCAGAGCTACTGCGATACAAAGCGGAAAATAGGCTTGAAGAAGATAACCGGTAAAAGCCTTCTTGCTAACGAAGAGTACCGCCAAAACGACCCCACCCAACGCGATCACTAGCTGCCCCTTCTCTTTGAGTCGTCCGGTCCACCAAGCCGCCATTAAAAATCCCGAAAGGATGCCAATCCCAATCAAATTCGTAGTCCAACGGACCCATTCAAGATTGAAGTTAAATCGCAAAGCACTCAGCAGAAAAAAAAAGTTTCCGGAAGACACCTCTGCGCCGTGAACTAAGAAGACGTCAGCTACGGGAACTCCCCAATGAGCCAGCACCCCATAAATCAAAAGAGGGAACGTCAAAAACCCCAAGAACCAGGTAATCCATTTCTTGTCTGCAGATAGTAGGAATAGGGGAACAAAGACCAAAGAAAAAAACTTCACGGCCAGGACAGAAAACCCAAGCACCATTCCGGAAAATAGGTAGCGCCGCTTTAGCGCAAGAAAAAAGGCCAGCGCAAGAAAAAAGGAGACCCAAACCTGATTTTGTCCAGCAAGAGGCACCGCTATCAAAGGTAATGGGTTAAAAAGGTACAGCATTGCCGCCCGCCGTGTCGTAACCTCATCAAAAACTCTCCGACCGATCGCAATCCAAAGAGGGAAAGAGGCTAACTCAACGAGAATAGAAAACAGGACGATGGCTTTGGGAGTATTCCAAAGAAGAAGAGGTAGCGCGGCAAAATAAGGAAACAGTGGCCCATAGGGAGTAGAGAAATGCAAAAGCGGAATTTTTCCATCGAGCACACTTAAGCCTTCGTCATAGTAGACGGTGACATCCGAAAGCGATGAGTCATTGGCAAAACACAGAACACCAGCAAACAGCACGAGGCGAGTCAACAGTAGCAAGGAGAGAGTTCGTACAAAAAAACTGCGCTTTGAAATAGCGAGGCGGTCCGCACCCTTGAAGGTAACGACAGAAAAAAGGAGGGCGGTTAGGCCAATCACCACTTTGCCAAATAGGACATGATCTTTCATGGGAAGGCACAAGCTTAGAAGCCCCCCGGCTTTTAGTCACAGTGAAAATCGTTAGCCAATAAATGCGGGTCCCTTGCCATTTGATAGTTAAAATCTATCGGTTTATCAATTCAATCGATTGGATTTATTTACAAAACCAAGCCAAAGTTAACTTATAGACCAGAAATCAAATTGGAGGATTTAATACATGACGAGCCTTAAAGTGGGAGAGAAAGTTCCCGAAACCATTTTTCAGACTAGAGAAAATGACCAGTGGGTTAAAAAAAGCACCAAAGACATTTTTGGGGGCCGCAAGGTAGTGGTCTTTTCATTGCCCGGTGCCTACACGCCGACATGTTCCTCATCGCACGTCCCCCGCTATAATGAATTGGCAGCCACTTTTCGACAAAACGGCATTGATGAGGTTATCTGCCTCTCTGTGAATGACGCGTTTGTAATGAACGCCTGGAAAGACGCGCAAAATGCTAAGAACCTCACCTTCCTACCCGATGGAAACGGGGAATTCACACAAAAGATGGGCCTTTTGGTGGACAAAAGTACGATTGGTTTTGGAAAACGGTCGTGGCGATACTCGATGCTCGTCAGCGACGGTGTGATCGAAAAAATGTTCGTCGAACCCGACAAGGAAGGCGACCCGTTTGAAGTGTCGGATGCCGACACTATGCTCTTGGCGATCAATCCAAAGGCTGTCAAACCCGAGTTCGTTAGCATTATCTCCCGCAAGGGGTGTCCCCACTGCGCCAGAGCCAAGAGACTGCTAGACGCCAAAGGTCTCCTCTATGAAGAAACTGAACTCAGCGATAAGTTTACGTCAAAAAGCATTCGTGCCATGACCGGACGGAGCACCGTTCCCCAGATCTTTATCGGGGGAAAGCATGTTGGTGGTGCGGACGATCTCGAGGCCTACTTTAAAGGAAAATAAAATTGGAACAGATATTTGACATTGCCATTGTAGGCTCAGGCGCTGCGGGGTCCATGGGGGCCCTGCGCGCCGTCCTCAACA
>JAYVQZ010000475.1:0-3926 GCA_043776735.1 Deltaproteobacteria bacterium
GAGCTGAATGGCGGCCTCTCCAAATAGGCCAATCCGTTTACCAGAATTTGCCCCTTCTGTGGGCTTTGCGGGATCTTCGGTATAACGGCGGGGAATGATCCATATCTTGGCGTCGCCATAATTTTGTGGCGAGTGTAGGTAACGGTAATTGAATCCTAGATGGTAACCTGCCCGCGAAAAATATTGTGGGGAGATGGTTAGATCGTGCCATTGCCCCAGATCGATGAAAATGGGTGGAGATAGCGAAGAACCTAGGTTTCCGTAATAAACGTATTGAGGAAACAAAACACCACTTTGCCGCTTAGTCTTAATAGGTAGCACGGCGAAAGGAGTGTAGAGGATCGGCGTTTCATGCAGTGAAAATATGCCATCGTGGATAGTGACATAACCTTCGATTTCTACCTTGATACGCTTTCCCGTTATTTTCCAATCGAAAGGGCAGTTGGCAACTTCGGGAGTGTCTGCTGGCTTAAGCAGACAGTTCGTATAGCTTCCATTCTCAATCACAAAGTGAGTTTCGTCCGTGCGATGAATGGTGTCGCCGGTCAGTACCAGTTGATCGCGAATGACAACGGCCTTTTCAAGAGTGACCTCCAGCGTTTTGAGTGAATAGGTGGCCTGTTCGGCATAAATAGTAACGCTTTTTTCTTTTATTCTTACGTGGCCGATCGCAACGGCGAGCTGGCTGGCATAGTCCACTTCCACATGATCGGCAAAAAGCTCACGGGCCCCTTGTTTTAAATAGGCCTTTCCTATGCCGATCGTGCGTCCGGTAGAGAGGTCCTTAGAGAGTCTTTTGGCGCCGAAGTCGATCTTTTCCCCTTGCGGTGCTCCCATGGCAATGGGAGGGAGAACCAGTAGGGCGGCCAAGATAATGGAATGGAAAGACACGAGGGTTTCGACACTATATGAGGGGGGAGACCTCTGTAAATAAAAGGACTTCCTGATTTTAGCTGCACTGCAGTACTGGCTCGACTTCTTTCCTTGAAAAGCGGGTCCACCCTCTTTAGACTCTCGGCGCATGACGATAGAAGAAACGCAGACGGACAAATTCGAAGCCGCACCCGAGGCTTCTCCACCTGTATTACCGCCTGCTTCCCTGGTTGACTCGGTAGTAGAAACTCAATCCCTTGAGTCACAAACGGACGTCCTTCATGGGCTTGCCCCTTTAGAGGTTCGGGCCTTAGTGAACCCTTCTGCTTTGAAAAACTGCGAACTTCGTTTTGGGGATAAAGTTACCCCGCTTCAAGATATCTCCTTTATCCGCGTCGTTACGGCACCCCTGGAGGGTGTTTTTGATGGTGAGGGGCCGGTGGAAGCCGAGTTCTGCCTGGAGAGGCTGCGTTTCAAAGCCATGGTGGAGTTGAAGTTTCGGGGAGAAAACTATTTTCGACTAGGATTTACCCGCCTGGCGCCTAGCAGCCTTTCGCACTTGAGATCCTTTCTCTCTCCAAAAAAGGTGGGAGAGTCCTTTGTTGAAGACGCCCGCTCAGGCTCGGTACGCCATTATCATGGATTAAAGGAGACTGAGATTTGGTTTGAACCCGGTGGCATCACTCTTTTTACGTTCTTAGATGACCCCACCGGCCAATCGCAGATTTTGCTCCGGCTAATGGAACCCCGAGGTCCTTTGCGAGTGGGGCGAGTGTTGCGCGCTGATTATATGGAGTTGCGTGGGCTCGACGACGAAGTCCCTGTTTTGCCGTTGAATGAGGGGGATTCCTACGTAAAACTCTCTGAGTGCCGCGACATTGTGACCAATATGCGTCCGGCTTCCCAAGTCGAATACGATCTTAAGCAGAAACTTTTGCGGGCCATTAGCGACATACTGTACTCCACCAGCCATCGTGTGGAGATGCACGCCGCCAGGCCGGTTCGTAGCTCGTCCTTGCCGATGGATAATTAGGACCGTCAAAATTTGTGATTTTATCAAAAGTAGAGAAGGTCTCCACCGCAATAGCATTAGCAGTGGCACTGGTGTTGGCTTTTCAGGGTAAAGGTTCCTTTTCCACTCGCTGGCTTATTGCTCTTTCCCCTTGGATAGTCTCAGGCTTACTATCCCAGGTTTCACGCCGACGAGCCCTGGCGCGTTGCCAGCAATTTGCTGTTGAGTTTTTTCGACGCAAAAACTCGTGGTTAAACGTTACCGCCGTGTTATTTTTGCCGGCGTTTTGTTTTTTTTCTCTCAATGGAAAAACGGGCCTTACGTCTTACGACAATTTAGGGGTCAATCTAACTGCTGTTAGCCTCTTGCATTATGGAACCGCCGATCTTAGCCAATACCTAAAGAGACGGCGGGTTGAGCCCGAAAGTGTTCATCGACAATACCCCTATTCAGTAACAGCAACTGCGCGAGGCTATTTCTCCAGCTACCCCAATGGTGAGGCGTTTTTCAGTGTACCCTTTTTTTTCTTGGCGAAGATTTTTGGAGCGGATCTTCAAAATGAGAACGTCCAATGGAAGCTAGCAAAGTTTTTAGCCTCGATTCTTGCTGCGGTCACGATCGTGCTTTTTTACTTTGTGGCGTTGGCCCTAGCCCAACCAAAAACGGCACTCTTTATGTCCGTTTTGCTTATGGTGGGTTCGGTAATGAGCACCACCATTAGTCATGGCCTATGGAGCCAGTCCGGGGTGCTTTTCTGGATGATGCTGGCTCTTTTTTGCCAAGCGAGAAAAACTCCAGCCCACGCCGCTTATTGGGCCATGGCTCAGGGGGGATGTTTTGCGATGATGTTCGTCTGTCGTTTGCCTTCAGCTCTGATTTTTTTTCCTTTAGGCTTTTGGATGAGCTGGAACAAGAAGCAAGAGATTTTATCAACGGGATTTGGTTTCTTGAGCGGTTTTTTTCCTTGGGCTGTATTTCACTATTGGGCGTACCAAAACATCTTTGGCCCTCAACTCAACCAGTCTCAGGGCTTTTCGGAGCTAAAATATTTTGGAGGCAACCTTGCAGGAATCCTAATTAGTCCCGCCCGCGGTCTCCTCGTGTACCAAACGTGGCTTTGGACCATCCCCGTAGCTGTCCTGCTGCTAAGAGGGAAAGCCGTTGCTACTCCCCCAGGAGATTTAAGTTCTAAAAATCCCCACTTTTGTGGCTGGCAGCTGGTTTTCACAGCTGCAATTTGCTTTCACGTCTTGCTCGTTGGGGCTTGGTCTGCTTGGACAGGCGGGCATTGCTGGGGTTCCCGGTTGCTTTCTGAAATCGTTCCGTTGTTGGCATTGTTGCTGTTGCCCCTGGCAGATCGCCTAGTTCGATCGAATTACCTTACGCCGGTGTTTTGTGTTCTGATCTTCACCTCTTTTTTTCCTCATGCCGGAGCGATGTTCGGAAATTCCGACGCTTGGGACAATCGACCGGCAAATAAAGAGACGTCCTACGAACAGCGCCTTTGGGACTGGAGGGAGCCCCCTTTCCTTTACCCGTACTATTTTGCTCCCGAAGGCTTCCAACTCTTAAAGCGCTCTCCCTAATGCGCAGCCCGCACTTAGGTACATTTTATTGAGCGTTGTTTTAGTACATCTGTACGGTCTGTGGCACCTGCATAAGCAGTAGTCACCCGGGGAAGCCCTCAATTCTTAAGGGGGCTTAGGGTGTCCTCTTTAAGTCTTTGAGCCTAGTGAATACGCTGACAATTTTCGGCCCTCTGCTTGCAGTACTTAGCTTTCGTACAATCTGATAACCGGTACGTTGTGGGGTTAAACTGTGGAAAAGACACGTGGAACGTTTTTGATACTGAGCTTCGTTGGGATTGCCTTTTTGTCGATCCCATGGACAGCAACATTTGCAGCAACAGGAGACGACAGCTTGGAAGTGACTCAACATGAGGAAAGCACCGGGTCAGAGGCTAACAAGCCTGCTGAGACCGTGGTGGCTAAGCCGGAGAAGTCCGTAACCACCGACACGACTTCTACTAAGAGCGCCGCCA